>CAZJQM010000185.1:0-1520 GCA_964548355.1 uncultured Pseudomonadota bacterium | reverse complement strand
TCCCAATTCAAATATGGTATTTGGATTCGGTAAACTTCCACTGCAAGTAAGATACGGCGCAACCAATGAACTTACTGATTTCTCCATAGTGACGCAGAAGTTGAGGGGTAAGAGTATGAATGAAAAGTGCCAACCCTTCATCAAACATATTTTTGACTTATGGTGCAGGATGCAATTCTTCATCAACAGAAGCAAGCCAACAACAGAAGCATGGAACATTGAAACGGTAAGACAAATTGCAAAAGACATTGTTGGATTAGATGGAGAGAAAGCAAAGACAGCCGACACACTAAAGATACTTGAAGGTATGTTGAACATCATCTACGTTCCGCAAACAGTAGGTGGCGAGCAGACAGGTGGTGATTCGATGCCTGTAAAGACAATGACGAGGGGACTCGACCCAACGACCATAGACTTATACAATTTCATTCAAAGAGATAAGGCAGCAATAGTAGAGATAACAGGAGTAAGCGATGTATTACTCGCATCACAACCGACACAAGCCGATCAGGGATTAGGCGTATCACAGATAGCATTACAGCAATCACTAAACACTATTTACTATTTACAATCAGCAATACAGAAATCATTCTCGGATGTGTCATTTAAATTCTGTCAAAAGATTCAGATGATATGCAATGGTAGTGTGAGCGAGGAGGCATATAAATCATTAACAAAAGCAATTGGAGAACGTAATGTTGAATCTATAAAATTGTTAGGCGATAATCCGCCCACAGCATTTAGTATTCAAATAGGATTTGGACTAAATGAAATAGAAAGACAGGAGATACATCAGCAAGTAAACATATTGTTGCAAGCAAAAGCACTGACAGCAGCGCAAGGGTTTTCTATAAAAAATGTAAAAAATTACAAACTTGCAACTGCGATGTTGGCAATGTATGAGGCGAAGAATATGCAAGCACAACAAGCAGCAGCGCAACAATCATTAGCCGCGCCATTGCAACAAGAAGATCAAAGGCATAAAAATAAAATGGAAGAGATTTCATTGGAAAGTCAAGGTGATAAAGAGGTTGCTGACACTCAAGGCAGTTGGAATTACAAAATTAAACTTCTTGAAATACAAGGCAAAGAATCCTTGCAAGATAAAAAAGAAGTTTCTAAGCATGTAACAACAGACGTTAAGCACAATCAGGAAATGCAAAAAATGGTAGTGCAAGACCAACTTGAAAAATCCAATACAAATATTGAGCAGCAACACGAAATTAATCTTGCTCAACAGCAACCACAGCCGCAACCTATTTCACAGTAGGTTTCTTAATTTTAAGTCCGCAGTAACTAAGGAAATAATATAGGGTGATAACTTGCCGTCAAATTCACTTGTTCCTATTTTTATTTTTTTTGCATCTCCCCTTAAAAACTCATATACTTTATTTTGAAGAAACGGACGCGGATTAACACTCCACCTACAATTTATTTTCTCTCCGTTGTTATTTGGTTTCTTTATTAGTTTTCTATTAATTTTATTCTACCTTAATCCTACAATATTAATCATTTTTTTT
>CAZJQM010000184.1:0-1523 GCA_964548355.1 uncultured Pseudomonadota bacterium | reverse complement strand
GTTATACTTCCAGCGTCATTATGATGATGCCCAGAAGGCTGCCGTGAGTTATAAACATGATGTCGTAATGTAATATGTGTATCTAACGTTCTAATAACTGAAAGTCCAAAGTCTGGCCAATGTTGAGTTCCCTGAGATTTATCAAAAGCTTTCATAGCATCTATTATGCTCTCGGTAATACCGTAGAATACAACTTTACCTGAATCATCATCACCAATAGCACATTGCTTGGTCCAATCAATAAATGAAAACATCGAACTTAACTTGTGATAAAATCTATCAGGAATTGCTCTGCCTAACTCCAAGAACATAAGATATGCATGGAAAAAAAGTTCTGTTACTAACATATGGTAACGAGTAGATCCTTCGTAATCAGATCCATCTTCATGAATTTGTTTATCACATTCTTTGACAATTTCTTCATAACACCAACGTTTTTTTTCTTTGGTCGATGGCAATGTATTGAAGAAAAAGCATAGATATAGATAACCTACCAGATCAGAAAGATAATGATTCGATGTTTTGGAATCATATTTTTCCCAATTATTTTCTAAATAAGTCATATGATCATGTAAGGTGCACACAAATCGCTTCCAAAATTCTTCTGGTAATTCTGCACAATCTTTAAAATAATGAAACGCTATAACTAAATTCAGTGCGCGAATGCCAACATCCATAGGACATACCCACCCTGCGCCCAGCAGATAAGGATTATTATCCATCCAGTCCGTCACATGTTCTCTGAATGCTTGTGCATAACGCATATCATTGGTTTGCGCATACGCTTGCCCTAACACCAGCAGATGCTGACACCGAGTAAGTTCCCACGGAACTTTGATATCTTTTACAAGATCTTCTGTTGCGCCGGGTTGTACCACTATATCTTTGTAATATGCCGATGACGAGAATTTACAATCTGCTGCAGGATTAATTTTCTGTAACCGAATATCATTATGCCATGGGATTTTGGCAAATGTGCACGGACCTGAACCCAAAAGATCAAATGTTTTATCTACAAATGCATCTGCTTGGTTAATATCAAGTAATTTACGGTAGAGCGGTGCTAAAAATGATAAGGATTTTGTTTTTTGTGCATTCCAAAAAGTCTCAAAAGATTCTTCAATCTTATGGCGTTGTACAAAAGAATCCCATGTAGATGCAGCTTGTTGCGAATAAGCTTTTTTGCGCAATCCTCGCTCAAAATGAAACATTCTAAAGCGATTTTTGATGACATTAAAGCTCTGTGAAAATCCAAGCTCGTATATTCTTTTTGCATAATGAGGAATACGAGTTATTTGCATAGCTTATTACTTAAGTCGGGTCCCATTTGGAACACTGTTGCCTACCGTTACTAACTGTGGTTTCCCATTTCCATCAGATGCCATGAGCATCATCCCATGTGAAGTTAACCCTAACATCTGACGAGGTTGCAAATTATATACAAAGACTCCTTGTTTGCCAACTAGATCTTGAGGAGAAAAATATGCACGCACCCCAGAAAGTATGGTACGTACGCCTAAAGG
>CAZJQM010000183.1:0-1533 GCA_964548355.1 uncultured Pseudomonadota bacterium | reverse complement strand
TGAATCTATCATCTTAAGAAAGGTTGATTTGCCAGCACCCACATTTCCTTCAAGGATAAGGCATTGATGATGGGTAAATGCTCGACTCATAATGTCCTTTGAAAGCTACTATCAATGTACAAAAAATGGCTTAACAACAACATTTTAACTCACACTAGCGGATATCATAGCCCTTTCGATTTCAAAAATCGAATTTTTGTATCAAAATCATCTATGATGATCAGGATTCTACCCTGGAAGGCTGTTACTTTTTGTCAGACCAAACAAAATCCGCTATCATGGATAAGGTTTTTTAAGGGTCATCAGGGATTTATAATCAGGAATTCATGCATGTATCTATATAGACGTTTGTTATTACTATGTTTAGCATTTGCGGCTATTATCCACGTTAATAATAGTATCGCAGGTGATTTTGATGATATCGAAGATATTATTCCAAATCCAGCTCCCCAACGTTCAGTCTGTACATTTGCAGACCAAATAGTTCCACCACTTAATGAATGTGGTGTCGTTGCCATCTTTGAAGAAAATATTTTTAATAAAACAAGTAATCTTAATAAACGAAGCTGGCTTGATTATACGTTTTACCAAGTTCCATTTCCTAGGAATAATAATTTAGATGTTAAGGTATCTGCCTTTTGGAACATGACCAGTAGGGAGTTTTTTACAGGATCGAGTTCTTGTATGTCTTCATATTTAGGCATACAGAATGATTCACTTATCAATAAGATTCAGCAAGTTCAAAACAATGTTAAAAATAGCCCTGATTGTAATGAGTTCTTTATCGAGTTTCTCCATCTCAATCCTGCAATCTTTGATATTAATGTAAGAAAGATTTTAGGTCTTTTTTCTGGGGCAACAGTACAACAAAGACTTCTTGGCATGTTTGCTGAAGCAACGAAAAATTTTGGGCATTGGAACATTGGCGTTAAGATCCCGCTTTTGCTTCAGGAAAGAAATATATTCTTAAGTGATGCAGAAATAGATGCAATCGATGAAGCAGTTAATTTACCCCCTGCCAACCCTGACCAAATTAACCAGTTCGCAAAAAGCCATTTAATAAGTGATAAAGCCGGATTAGGAGACTCTCGTTTAATACTAAGTTACCAAGCATCAGACCGAGAAAAACTTGATCTTCAATTAGGTCTGTATACTACTATGCCCACAGCTCTTCCTTTTCAAAAAGGGATATTTGGATCTGAGTTTCCAAAAGAATGTTTAATACCACCAACGTTTGATTTATGCGGCATTTTAAGTCTTGGCTTATCCGCTGATGCACTTGAACGCAGGCTTAAGCATGAGTTCAGTATTTTAAGCGAAGAGTTCCTTGACAGTCTTGCAGCCAATTTACTTGAAGATAATTTAGGAAACGGTAAGCACTGGGGATTAGGATTTTTTATAGAACCAACCCTGACAGTCAATGATTTTTGGTCATGGCATACACGTGCCTCATTTGAATATTTATTTCCATCTAATTAATCTCGTCTTTTTATCAAAGTTTCTTATTTAGCACTACTTCTATATAATTATTTT
>CAZJQM010000182.1:0-1592 GCA_964548355.1 uncultured Pseudomonadota bacterium | reverse complement strand
ATTCCTTCAATCAACGATGTTACCAATTGCGAACCAAACAAAGGCTTTAAAACAGACGCTTTAACATAGGGCTCATGAACAAGCATGCGCATATTTATATTAGATCGTAATTCTTGCGCAATATGTAATGCCGGTGATTCACGTAAATCATCAACATCAGGTTTATATGTAAGGCCAAGCACTAATACTACTGGTTGTTTCTTATGCTGTTCTTGCCAATGTTCACTGGCTTTTTCTATTCGTTCAATAACTTCATAAGGTTTTGCATCATTGGTAATGCGTGCTGCTTTTATAAAACCACTGGTATGGGGAAATGATTCAACTAAAAACCAGGGATCTACTGCAATACAATGACCACCAACACCACATGTTGGACGTAAAATTTTAACGCGAGGATGTTTATTAGCAAGTTCAATTAATGCATAAGGAGATAACCCTGCTGCATATGCCATAGATGCAACTTGATGAGCAAACGCAAGTTGTGCATCACGCGAACTATTTTCAATAAGTTTTACCATCTCAGCAGTTTTTGCATCGGTCAAATATAAACAACCTCGTACAAATTGTTTATAAAATTGCTTTGCAATGTCGACAGATTGTTCATTAATACCACCAATAATGCGATCATTGTGTATAAGTTCATGCATAATATTGCCTGGCAATACTCGTTCTGGACAATGCGCAACAATAAAATCTTCACCTGCCTTTAATTGTGTTTGCTCTGCCAACACCCGTGCAATATCATCAGTAATGCCAACCGGTACTGTTGATTCAACAATAACCGTGTCTCCTTTTTTAAGCACCGTAGCAATGGCAGCAGTGGCATCAAAAACATACTGTACATCTGCCTTCTTTTCATGGGTAATAGGTGTTGGTACTGCAATAATAAAATAATCAGCAGATTCTATATGAGTTGTTGCGCGAAAATGTCCCGAACCTAATACTAATTGTAACCGTTCATAGACAAGCGGTTCTTGAATAACCGGATCACCAGCCATAATTTGCTTTACCCGTATTTCATCAATATCAACACCAACAACATTAAATCCATGACCTGACGCAATAATTGCTGTTGGCAATCCAATATAGCCAAGTCCAAGAATACAAATTTTTTTATTAACTTCTGTGTATTGTATTTCTGTTTTAGTTTCAAGTGTATGTTGAATCTGTTGTTGTTTTTGTTGCCGCCCAAATAATGGGTAGTATGTTTTAATCAGTGCAACAATTTTATCCGCTGCATAACCATCACCATACGTCTGTGCTACATGTTCTTTTATGCTTGGTTGCATACGCAATGATTGCTCAATTGCGTGCTCAATTTTTTCAGCATCAAAGCCAACAACATGAGCAAGCCCTGCAAGTATTCCTTCCATCCGCTCCGTTTTTTCTCGCAATACTATGACAGGTTTTCCTAAACTTACTGCTTCTTCTTGAATACCGCCCGAATCAGTCAGTACAACATCTGCTGCATCGAGCAAATAGACCATATCATGGTATTCCAAAGGTTCTGTTATATATACACGGTCATTTGCACTTAAGTCAGTACGATTAATGGCTTGAATTACCTGTGGGTTAGGGTGATATGCATAAAA
>CAZJQM010000181.1:0-1606 GCA_964548355.1 uncultured Pseudomonadota bacterium | reverse complement strand
AGTCAATATATATAAATATGATCACAAAAGACAAAAAATATGGAAACGGATAATCGTATCGCTTCAATGAAGGCAGCTATTGACGCGATAGCGGGGGTATTGATACCTGGCTTACCTCCTGGCATAGCTGATTCTGATAAGCGGCTGCAATGGGAAATTACGCAGAAAAAAGGGCAAGTACGCGAATATGCCCTTGAAATAAAAATAAGCCAAAAGATACCAATGGAAATGAATAGTGAATTTGGCAATGCAAAGTCTGAATTGCTAAAACGATTATGGCCCCAAAGTTTTAACTATAAGGAATGAAATGTGTGACTCCTGCATGCAACCCCCAAAAGACCCAAAATATCTTAATGGTGAGCATTATGAACGGCTTGCGCGACAAGAGGAAGTCGACCGCATGGAAAAGCAGTTGCATGAATATTATGGTGTTCAGAAGGAAATATCAAGAGATCAGCTAATCGTTCGCATTCAACAATTTCACGATTACATAGTTTTTATAAATCAAAATTTTATAGAAATTGAAGATAGAGAAAAAGCTGATTTAACGAGCGAATTTATCAACCAACATAGTTATCTTTTTAGAGATATACTTTCAGATTTTGATTTATGAAAGAAGGGCGGTCATGTCTTATCAACCACTTTTTTTTAAGGGTTTCACGCCGCCCAAAAGTTTAGTCAAAACTATCACAGAAAATGGCTTCTCGATCTAGTTTCAGCGGAATTACATTTTCCAAATTACTATCATCATCGCAAACATTAGAACAAGGAACGAAAATGCTGTTATCGCCCAACACGCCGTCATGATACGGCCAAGCTAAATAAGTTTCCATCAGTTGCATATTTCCATTCAATCTGTCTATCGCTAACATTCCTTTTAAGCCTTGCGACTTCCTCCTCTAATTCCTCTACCCTACTTAGCAGATCAACAAGTACTTTGCTAAACTCTCCAGTCCTCGCAAACACACCCTTCCTTACTTTATCACTACTAAGTTTCATATTATCAATACGTTGATTGACTAATTCAAATTTTAAATCTAATTCATTCTTTTTGTCAAATTCTAATTCCAATTGCATATTTATTAATCCATGAAAAGTTTAGCATTTATAGAATAGCCAGGAGAATTTTTAACACATTCTTCGCATACAGGCATTATAAATGTTTCCCATTCATTATCTGACATTTCAAGTAAAATACATATTTTATATTCTCCGCACCAGCGACATTGTCTTTCTTCCAATTCTGAATGCATATAATATTTCTCCAAGCGAATACTATATACATTGTATTAATTGATGTCAATAACTAGCCACCAACAATCTCATCTCATCCTCGGTAAAATCTATCTTCCTATCTACCGCATACTGAAATACTTTGATGGTCCAGTCTCCCTCAAGCAATACCTTAACCTGCCAATGCGTCAAACTCGTTATATCCGCCATCCTGCAAAGCACCTTCGCATGTTTATTATATGGATAAAAACGCTTATTCCCATAAGCCCGTTTATATTCAAATTCAAATATCATATTTCACCTTTTGTCTTAATAAAATAATCAATACAAATATTACAGCTCGACAATTCTTTAAATAAATGAAGTAATGGTT
>CAZJQM010000180.1:0-1626 GCA_964548355.1 uncultured Pseudomonadota bacterium | reverse complement strand
TCATATGTTCAACATCTTTTACAGCATTAAACTGGTTTACCCACGTAGGTAGTACTGGGAAATAAGCCTTGCTTGAAGTGAATCGACCATTTTTAATATCAAGCCAAAATGCTTTGCCCATTTTGCTGGCTAGCGCAGTTGCCGCTCTACTTTTATGGGAAACAGCAACGACTGCACGCTTGAGATTTGGTTGTTGGGACAGCATAATCTGATCTGACAAGGCATCAACCATCATATAATGGGATGATTTGCCGAAATTATATGTTCCATTTTTATTAAGGACAGCGGCACGTTCAACCGTATCGTCATCAGAAGTTATTTTAATGCCATGAGAATTAAGCCATGAATTGCCGATAATGCCATGGTCCTTTGGTGACACGCCCGTGCTTAAGGTAGCATGGCCGGTTGCTGTTTCTGGAACCCAATGGTCAAACTGAGCATTTTCGTAATTAAGGCCAGAATTGCGCATAAATTTAATACCGCCGGTCAAAAATTGTTTTACTTTTTCTATTTCGTAATAAGCTAATTGATCAATAATCATGACAATCGTCAGTTGAGGCGGGGTATGTGTTTGAATGGACTTAAAAGTCAGCAAAAATAGGCAGCTCACAAGAACTTTTAGGTAATTTTTCATCATTTTCTCCTTTGAAATACTAACTTAACAATTTCAAAGGAGGCGAGAGAAGAGTTTGAGTTGTTCTGGCGGGTAGGGATATATGAATTTTTATTATAGAAAGCATTAAAAGGGACATGGATACTATCAAAAATTGGGGTATAGTTCTTCGGCATAATGTGCACAGTACTTATACCACCCATCTTTTAGATCGCAACCTTGGAAAGATTGAAGCGGTTATTCGTGATAAAAAAAGTAATAGGCTCTGCCGTGGGGCAGTAGTGACCTATCTGGTTGATGACCATAAGGGCAACTTTAAGGTCCATGCGCTGGATATTATCCATATCCCCATAGAGCTTGCCCAGCATGATATTTTGTTCTTGCACCATGTGTTAGAGATCTGTTTCCACTTTATACCTGTGAGTATTAACCACGATACGATTTTTGATTTATTAATTCAGGTATATAAAAAACATAAAATGTGGGATAATAAGATGATAAAAAAATGGTATTTAATGAAATTCTTCATGGGAATAGGGATGTATCCTGAAATAACCCTCAATTCTTCTCTGTCAGCAGTGGCGGACATTCGTATAGAAGATATACTAGATAACATGAAAAATTTGGATATTAACGAAGCTGAGCTCGATGCCTGGTTGCTCGAATGCTTATATATGCATCCCCATATATCAGTATTTAAAACTGTGCATTTTTTAACCAATAACCATTCTGTATGAGAATTGACCATGAAAAAACAGGGAAACTTAACCAGCATACTTATTTTATTACTTCTGCTGCCTTCTTATCTATCTGCGGATCTGTTTGATCCTATTAGCTGGCTTAAAGGGCATGGTGAGCCTTCAAAGTCAAAAGGCATCTATTTTGCTTTAGGCAGTAGCGAAGACAAGACCCAGCTTGTTGTTAAATTAAAAGAAGAAAAAGAAGCCTTAGAGGCGAGCCAAAAGCAGTTTGATGAGCAAAATAAGCTTGAATTAGAAAAGATAAATCTTCTT
>CAZJQM010000179.1:0-1645 GCA_964548355.1 uncultured Pseudomonadota bacterium | reverse complement strand
CTATTTTTTGGGGGGCTGTATACTCCGGAGATGCAGGTCTAAAAGATCTGGTAAAGTTGATATAAGCATCAAAATATTCCTTGGCTTGCGGGCACTTGTTTTCAAGCTCTAAAATACTTATCAGTGATCTTGGCGAAAATCCTATCGTTAATCCAAAGGTAAGATATTCACCTTCTCCTCTGGCTTCATAATGGGATATAAGGATCCGTAGCGTTTGTAGTAATTGTGTCCAGCGGTGTAAATATTCTTCAGGCAATAGATTGTTTCGCAAAATGTTGTTTGCTCCTGTTATGACATCATTGGTATGGCTTTGAGATGGATCAGGCATAACAAGATTGTAATCATTGCCATCACTTCCTTTGATAATAGAATAATGGTGTCGTTGCCCTTCTTTATTTATACCAAGATTGTTGATATCGTCTTCTGCCTGCCTCCATGCAATAGCCTTCATTTCTTCTTGCTTTTTGGCTAAAACAACTGCTCCTTCGTGGACAGAAAGACTTCCACGATTCAAAGTAGAAGCAATGTCGGTACTAGTTGATTGCTCTAAAAAGTTTCCAAATTGCGTAATAAGTTCATCTTGTGCCTGTGAAGAGTATGTGCTTCGCAAGTGAGCAATCTGCTTTTGTAGTCTGGTATCTCCATAATTAAGAGCAGCTTTTTGAAATGTCCAGGCATCACATATGCCGCGTTTAATTGTTTCTGCATCAGTTTTAGGAGCAGTGCAAAGAATACCTAATAAATCTGAAACTAACCTACATGCATCTTCGGAAGATAATTGAAAAGCGCCAGATGTCGGTGGCGTGAGCTTTAATTCTGCGAATTTCTTACCGCATTCTTCAAATGCTTTTTTATAGACATCTTCGGTGGTAGTTATGGGCTGATTAGATTTACGGAGTAATTTATTGCTGGCACGTTTAAAGAGCCCAACCTTTTTGGGTTGTTCCATACCATAAGATACTGTTATGCAAGAAATTGCGAGTAAAAATGTAAGTAAATAAGACATAGCGTAACCTTCCTGTTGTATTGTTGTTAATCAGAAAGAGTCACCCACTCTTAAAACGATCGGGTAATATAATACCACCAGATAAAATAAGTGTCATGGCTTCTTGTTTTGTTAAATCGATGGCGATGTAATCTTCTGATGGAATGATAATAAAGAATCCTGAAGTTGGGTTGGGAGTTGCAGGAACAAAAACTGAATAATAGGTTGCATGATGTGAAGGCGCAAGTTCAGGTGGTACTTGGCCTGTTAAAAATCCAATGGAATACGCACCTTTATACGGAAATGAAACAAGCACAACTTGTTTAAAACTGTTTTGATCTTTTTTGCCGCCAAATGCACGTACCAGCTGTTTAACGCTCTGATACACAGGCTTAACAAAAGGAATGGAAGATACGATTGTTTCGCAATAATGTAAAACAGAATAAATAACAAATGACCGTAAAATAGCACCGATAACTAATATAACTAAAACAACAACGAGAATTTCTGAATGTGGAATTTTGAGCATCCAGCATGGCAAAAAACGTGTGATTGGTTCTACCCAGCCTTTGATCAAAATGAATGAAAAATGAAAAAGGACTATGGTGAGTGTAATAGGTAAAAGTGCAAATAATCCATTAAGAAAAATCGAATATAAAT
>CAZJQM010000178.1:0-1649 GCA_964548355.1 uncultured Pseudomonadota bacterium | reverse complement strand
AGTTAACAGTTCAGGTTTTTTATCAATAACTTCTAGAACATCCATACCAAAGGCAGTAACTAGATTTTCAGCATAGACTTTGCCAATACCCTTAATCAGTCCAGAACTTAGATATTTTTTAAGGCCATTGATGGTTGATGGTTGCGCTACATCACAGGATGATGCTTCAAATTGTTTGCCAAACTTGGGGTGGAAGATCCACTTTCCTTTGACAGTGATTTCCTGTCCGGGGGAAATATTGGGTAAATAGCCTACAACGGTAATAGGATTTTTGCCGACAACAAGCGAAAAAACCGTATATCCATTTTCATCATTGTGAAAAAGGAATCGATCAATGATACCTACGAGTTCTTCTATTTGCATTAGCCCTGCTTATTAGCAATTCTTTCTTTATAATCTTTGAAGGCTCGTGGACAACTTTCAACTAAATCAAGTAAAAAGCTATTAAGATCTGTTAAGAAAACATGTAGTTTTGCACAGGTATCCATATTTTTTTTAAGTTCTTCATTTTCATTAGCTTCCATGCTTGTCCATTGACGCAAAAAGCTATCTGGACGATTATTGTGCTGGCACCATAAATCTATGAGTTCGCAGACTAAACCTTTAAAAAGACGTATTTGAGCAACAAAGACTTCTGTTGATAAAAGAAAAGTTGCTATTGCTTTTTTAAGCTCAGCATTAATTAAGATTTTTTCGATATCATACTCGCGCTGCCATTCAATAAGTTCTTGCTGATAAGCTTTTTCATCATGAGAGGCATTATATTTTTCAATAATAGCCTTTTCTTTTTCTGCAAATGTTAGATTGAGTTTTTCTTCTTCAGCAACTAAATTTGTCAGAGTGCATTCTTGGCCTTTAAGACTATATCTTTTTTCTATCTGATTTCTTAATGGTATGCCCATGATTTTTTTTATTTCATTTCTGAGCCATAAGATTTGTTCTACGGTTTTTCCTTCTATGCCAAAAGGTTTTCCTCCTTCTGTGACTCGCATGCAAACAACTACTTGAAGTTTGTGATAATTAATAAAAAGAGGTTCTGCATGAATATATGTAGCAACTGCTTGAAGAAGAGCTACCATTAATAAATAATACAACATAGTGAACTCCTAACATTATGGTGCAATCTAATAGGTTGTAGTTGCACTTAATACTATTGAATAATCTTTACCAATGCCTGAACTTGCGAGTGTGCCATCAGCCTTTAATGATAATATCCATGAAGAATGCTCACGGTAAAAGGCTCTAGAGAATCCGCCAAACATCTTATACTGAAATGCAAAAGGTTTAATAGCTTTTTGTGTATCGAAGCCATTTTGGTCGACAGTAAAGTCAATATGCTCTTTGCTTTGGAACCAAATATCATTACCCCATGTTGCCCACCACCTATCTCCTTGGTATGTCAAATCTGTTGTAAACATAGCAATAGAACCAGGCCGTACTAAGACGTTAAATGAGTTGGGGAAAAACATATTAAGCAATCGAGTATTGAGAAATCTTAAATTAACTTCGGCAATATCTTCATCAGTGCTGTTAAAATCATGACTAGCAAACACTGCTACATTAGCATCTTTGATAAAAAAGCGAGATTCATTAGCTGGAAATAAATATTCAAATGAGGCACGTGTATGCCATGACCAAAAATCATTGAC
>CAZJQM010000177.1:0-1661 GCA_964548355.1 uncultured Pseudomonadota bacterium | reverse complement strand
CGCCACCACGAGGACCACCACCATGAAAGCCGCCGCCGCGCATACCACCGCCATGCATGCCTCCACCGCCGCCGTGGAATCCACCACCGCCACCGCCGCCACGAGCTAAAATTGTCAATTCAATGCCGGATATTCCAGCCAGCACCACGCCCAATATGAGCATGAGTTTTTTGTTCATTACTTCCCCTTTTTATAATTAATAGGTGTATATACATCATCATTATTTTTATTATGTTGTTGTAACTCTGAATGCTGAATTCTTGTACTACGATATACATCAGCATCCTGAATAAAGCTTTCAAGAAGATCTTGTTTATCTTGTAATTTACGTAAGCGTTCGGTATTTGCATAAGAAGGTGTATGGATTCTTGCAGCAGTCGCTTGAATATGATCTATTTCACGATTTAAAATGTAATAAACTTCATCCCAGTTACCCGTTTGTGCAAAATGAGCAAGGCGCAACCTTAAAGCATCCTGATCTTCAAGCCATTCAGCAGGAATTTCAGACCATCCTGGTCCCCACCAGCGATTATGCCACCAACGGCGTTGATATCGACCATGTCTATAATTTACATGATGAGCAGACCAACGTTTATGACGATCTTGCCAACGTTGGCCTAACGCATGATGCGCAAATCGGTGATTTTGGTATCTACCATTACGAGTTTGATAATGATGGACAATACCACCATGATGATAATGTTCTGGATAGTTTGAATCACGCTTTTGAGAGTGAGCGAACGCTCCAAGAGGACATAGTATGATGATTATGAATACAATGTACTGCCTTATGTTCATAAAATGCCCTATCGAAATACCATTGTTAGCAAATTCACAAGTATTACTACTTATAAATTTACTAATTGAAAACTCGACAAGTCAATAAATTGAAGTTTTTGAGAACCTAAAGCAACGATCTAAAGCTTAAGCGTGTGCTTTTCTGTTACCAAGTTTCCGATATGCATAAACGTAAGCTAAAAAAGACGTTGGAATAGTAATAAGTAGGCCGAAGAGGAAACAACACGCCCCAACAAAGTTAATAAAGAGAAAGATAAGCCACAAGCCAAAAAGGTGAACCCATGAACCTTCAGTCAGTTTATAACTTAATTTAAGTGCTTCGATAGGGCCTACTTCCTTATCAACCAGAATTTGATAAGCAAAGCCAAAACGAATTGCTAAGAAAATGCCGGGGATAATTAACAGTATGATGCCAAGGGTAAGTATTGCACGTAATACGATGATCAGAAGAACATTTTTCACCACCAAGTGCCATTTACTAAAAATAACAGAAAAATTGGTTCTTCCTTTATCATAAATATCAAACATCATCTGCATAAGACCAAGTGATAAAGCACTATCAATTATTTCGATTACAAGAATTCCTACAATGAGCAAAGAAATAAGAGCGATTGAAAAACTATGAGTTATTTGGTAAATACCACGTTCATACATCATCATACGAAAGGGCATAATACCGCCACTTACAAAAACCACCAAGAACATATAGCCAGCAAACCAAATTATCCAGCGAATAAATTGTGCTAAAAAGAGCATACCAAAGTGCTCTATTGTTTTAGCAAAACCAAACTTGATTGAATCTATTATAGAAAATTTTTTTGCTTGCATTGTTCGGCTCCCTTATAACCTTACATTTAATATCA
>CAZJQM010000176.1:0-1678 GCA_964548355.1 uncultured Pseudomonadota bacterium | reverse complement strand
TACTTTTTCATTTTTAACTTTAACTGGTTTTTGGACTTCTTGTTTTTGTTCAACATCGGGAGTTATGTTAAATACTTTTTCTAAAGCAGAATCTAATTCATTATCAATTCCAGGAGCTACTTTTATGTCTGTAGATGATTCACTTTGATTTTGAATCGGTTCATTTTGTACTGTTGTAGCTTGATCTTGCAATCCGAGTTCTTCTTGAGCCATAATTTTTTATTCTGATTGTTGGTTAATATCTTCAACTCCGTAATTAGCTTCAACTTCTTCTGTGGTTTTTGGCAATAAGGACAGGCTAATGAAATTTCTAAGACATAATTCATAACCAATTACTTTGCCTTTATTATCCGCATATAAATGCGGTTCTTTTGGTGATTCATGGACTGGACGAAGTGCGCCCAAGAATGCCAATGCATTCTTTCCACATTCACTATTTAAAAATGTTTTTAATTCTTCACCATGTGTATCTACAAATTGTTGTCTTGTCATAATTATTGTTGTTGAGATTGTAATTGTTGCTGAGCTTGTTGTACTTGAGCCTTCTCTTGCGGAGTTCTAGCTATTTTTGCAGCTTGATCAAATGACGCCTTAGCTAATTGAGCACCTTGTTTTGTTAAGCTTTGAATGGCTTGAATAGAATCATTCACTCTTGATTTGTATTTATCAAAGATTGCTTTCTTGGTTTTATCGTGCTGCAAGAAACCTAAATGATTCGCTGCATGTGCTGTTACTAATTTAAGAACAGGAATGGCTTGCTCATTAAATTGCTGTGCTTGTTTCTGAACTTCACTTCCAATGTATTGAAGAGCAATATCAAGATGCGCTTCATGATTGTCTCTCGATGAAACAGGCACGGGAACCCCAGTTTGTAGAGTTGTATTCTCCAATTCCTGTAATCGTTGGGCTTCAACAACTCTAGTTTGATCTTTATCAGTAATGATAAGTTCATTTGCTGCGTCAGCATCTAGAACAGAAGATATTTCCATTCTAGCAAGCTTTTCCTGATCAATCATCGGATCATTTCTGAATTGATTAAATATTGTTTGAGTATTTTGAGCTGTGGTTCCTAGAACATCATCAATTCTTCCCGTGTTCCTTGCTCCACGAATCTCTTTTAGATCGTCATCCGAAAGACCTTTTCGTTTTAATTCAGCTTGGAATTCTTTGGCAAAGGCATTTGGGCTGTTTGGGATCAAAAGTCTTCGAACCATGATCGAAGTTACTTGCGAAACAGGATCTACATATCTTTTTAAATTTCCACGAGCAATCAACTGTTGTCTTCCAGCATCAATTCTTGCTTCTGTTGCAGTCTTACTTCCTCCAGTAACTTCAGATTGAGTTTGAGGAACAATATCTCCAATTCTTTGTTCACTTGTAGAGGCTAGCAATGAATCTACTTGAAAAGCTGTGCTTGAAACTGCTGGTAAGGTAGCTGGGCTGATTGAAATGCCTTGAGGAATGACTGCAAACGGTCCGAAAACCGATAAAGTCATCTCTTCCTGCGAAGTTTGATCTCCAGGCTGAAGAAGAGTTAGGCCGCTAACAAAAGATTGATCCAAAAGAGAGCAGCGAAGTTTATCAATGGCTTTATGTGTGTTGAATACTCGTTGACCAACACCTTTTGATCCATGCCAAGTGCCATCTCCTGTCTCTACATCGAAATAAACCAAAAAAA
>CAZJQM010000175.1:0-1713 GCA_964548355.1 uncultured Pseudomonadota bacterium | reverse complement strand
GTGTACATTTCTCCTCCCCTTACAATATCTAAATCTTTTGCTTTTATTTTATCTTCTGCAATAAGTTTTACCATTTGTAAGCGATCGCCAGCAGTTGCAACAATCGGCCTCCAAGGATGAGTATTTGCCGGCATAAGCCAAACTTCATCAATATCCGGTCTCACTTTTAGAATCTCCCGAGCAACAGCTAGATGCCCTACATGCGGGGGATCAAATCGTCCTCCAAAGACAGCAACATTCATTGGGAATATTATATCAAAGGATTTGAATAAGAAGAATAGCCTATTAGGACAAGACAAATTTTTCTATAACATCTGCAACACCGTCATCATCAACACTTGGAGCAACATAATCTGCAATTGCTTTTACATCGGGAATTGCATTTCCCATAGCAACTTTAAACCCGCATGCCATAAGAAGCGGAAAATCATTATATCCCTCACCTACTCCAATAATTTCTTTTGTACTAATTTTTAATATACTCGCAACTTCTAAAAGAGCATCTTGCTTGGAAGCTGTTGGATTAGAAATGGTTACACAAACCTTGGTATTATCATCCCATGCGCTCGCTTTATGGGCTGCAATAGTTGAAATATGGGAAATTTTTTGCATAAAGGCATCTGCTTCTTGCATAGAAACAGAACTTGAATATACATCCAAAGGTTTCTCCGGAATATCATTTTTTTTGTAAATAAATTCCCCTTCCCTATTTGCAACAGTGAGTCCTATTTTCATACTTGTTGCAACACGTGCAACTTGCTCAATATCTTTTACAGAAATATTACGCTCAATAAATGTTTTTCTCGTTTTAGGATCTATTATTTGCGCCCCACCGGTAATAATGCACGGCGCAGAAAAGTTAAGCACATCAAGAATATGTGCTATTTGCCAATAAGACCTGGCAGTTGCAATCCCAACATATGTTTTTTTACTTGCCTTGTTTATTGCGGCAATTATTTTTCTAGACGGCATGCCGTCTTCTCTATTTGGAATAAGTGTTCCGTCTACATCACAAATTAAGGCTTTGTATTTCATGAGGTGAGTATAGCAGATTTGAGGCTAAATTGATTATTGTGTGATTTCGCTTCGGCCTTCCATTGCTCTTTGAAGAGTTATTTCATCTGCATATTCAATATCTGCCCCGACCGGAAGTCCTCTCCCTATTCTTGTAATTTTGATTTTTGACATTTGAGGCTTGAGATTTTTCGCGATATACATTGCGGTTGCCTCCCCTTCCATTGTTGGATTTGTTGCAATAATAACTTCAGAAATTACCGAACCATTTTGCAACCTATTAAATAATTGCTGCATGTAAATCTCGTCTGGTCCAATGTTATTGAGTGGATCAATTTTTCCATGAAGCACATGGTATAAGCCTTTGTACTTTCCACCTTTTTCTAGTGCCAAAACATCTAATGGTTCTTCAACAACACAAAGAGTTGACTCGTCTCTTTGCTTATCCGAGCAAATACTACATGGGTCGGACTCGTCTACATTAAAACAATTGGAACAAATAAGTGTCCCTTTTTTAAGATTTTCAAGCGATTTAGCAAAACTGTCCAACTCATGTTGTGGAACATGAAGTAAATAAAACGTAAGCCGCTGAGCACTTTTTGGCCCAATACCCGGCAACTTTTCAAACGATTCTATAACATGTTGTATTGCTTTTGGAATTCTCATATGTGAGTACTTGTGGTATTACTTTAATACTTC
>CAZJQM010000174.1:0-1733 GCA_964548355.1 uncultured Pseudomonadota bacterium | reverse complement strand
GTGCAAAAAACTGCCCTAAATGTGACTGGGCCTTGTATGAAGATTATTTTAAATCAGGGGATGCATGTGACTCATTTAACAGAGTTGCGCAAGATATTGAATGCGCTAAAAAATTAGGCGTAAATACCTATCGTTTATCTATCGAGTGGAGTTTGATTGAGCCTGAAGAAGGGCAATTTGATGAATCTATTCTTAACCACTACAAAGATTTTTGTGATCAATTAATCGCTGTTGGCATTAAGCCAACTATTACGTTGCACCACTTTACCAATCCACAATGGTTTGCAGCTAAAGGTCATTTCGAAAAAGAAGAAAACATTCCTTACTTTGAACGTTACTGTTCTAAAGTGGTCGAATCATTAAAAGATAAAGTTTCTATGTGGTCTACCATTAACGAACCTGGCGTGTATGCATTTAGCGGATAAGTAATAGGTACATGGCCGCCATTTAATCATGGCAACTTTGCTATGGCTGGCCGTGTTCAAGCAGTTATGATGCGTGCTCATGAAGTGGCATATGCTGCTATTAAGAAAATAGATCCTAAAGCTCAAGTTGGTATTGTTCATGATATCGTACAATTTGAACCTTACTTTTTTGATTCAGCTGTCAAAGTAACATTGCCTCGCTACCTTAATCACGTATTCCATGGTGCGATTACCAATTATTTAATGACCGGTAATTTTAAGTTTGAAACTCCAACAACAGTCATTGAGTATCAAGGTAAGAAGTCACTTGATTTCATTGGTCTTAATTATTATTCACACGTGACCCTGATTGCTGGAGCATGTCAGTGGTACCGGCCGCAAGAAACAAGAACCGACATGCCTTATGGCATTTATGCAGAAGGTCTCTACCGAGCTATTAAAACATTAGCACCTATTGGCGTACCTATTTATATCACTGAAAATGGTATTTCAGATGCTAGAGATGATCGCCGTGAATTATGGTTGAAACGTTACTTGTATGCTGTGTCTAAGGCCATCGAAGAAGGTTATGACGTGCGTGGCTACTACCACTGGTCATTATTAGACAATTTCGAATGGAATTATGGTTACAGTCAACACTTTGGTCTTTATGCGGTTGATCCAGTAACCAAAGAACGTATATTACGCAGTAGTGCAAACTATTACATCGATGTAATTAAAAAGCACAGTGTTCTCGCTGCATAAAACATACTTATGATAACAATAGAGGCCCGGTATTTCTACCGGGCCTTTTTCATGCCGCTCATTTGACTGAATCAATATTCTTGTCACATTTTGCTCCATCATTCTATTGACTATCAGAAAACCAATTCTGTAATCTAATAATAGATATAATTCTAAATGTCTGGAGCAAGTATGTTGTGGCATCGTCAACTTTTAACCTACATAATTATTGCCAATTTAGGCATATATGCCGTGCATGCTCAAGAACAAACAAGCCAAGTTTCTCCGTCTACAACGCTATTAAATAATCAAAAAGCCGTTCAGAAAACCCAAAAAGATCCAAGTTTATGGATGAAAATGCAAAAATGGTCATTAGTAATGAATGCATTTGTGCTGAAGTTTTTTAAAGAAAAAAAAGATCCAGTAACTATTGCGAAACAAAGTTATAAAAAATCCCATTTTGAAATGCTTCCTGATGATCAAAAGATGGTGTTCTTTGAATATTATTTAAAGGGTGCAAAGACGGTGAATGATGTTAACGATTATGTTGCTGCCTTTGCATTGATATCTCCAGACGTTGATCTG
>CAZJQM010000173.1:0-1784 GCA_964548355.1 uncultured Pseudomonadota bacterium | reverse complement strand
TTTGAGTTTGACTTCTGAGCCAAGCTCAAAAAGATCTTTGCAGTTAAAAACTTCTGCGCATATAAAGCCGCGTTCCAAATCTGAGTGAATTTCACCAGCTGCTGGGCGTACCGCCATTCCCTTTTTAATAGGCCATGCATGGATTTCTTTAGGTCCGCAGGTAAAAAAGGTGATAAGGCCAAGGTGTTGGTATGTTCGGGAGATAATCGTATCTAGTCCTGGTCGTTTCATGCCCATAATGGCCATCATCTCTTGAGCTTCCTCTTCAGGCAAGCGTGAAATTTCATATTCAACGCGCGCTGAAATAGGAATTACAAGATCATGCCCAAAAACTTTAACAAGATTTTGAAAGTGAAGGTTATTTTCATAAGCATCTCCTTCTAATTCTGCCTCTGCAACATTGGCTATGATCAAGAATTTCTTTGCAGAAAGCAAGGGGGTTATAGCTTCTTGTGCAGGCGTCATAAGCGAACGTACTTTTGCATTGTCCGCTGCTTCTAACGCTACCTTAATCTTATTTAAAAGTTCTAGCTCTATGGTCAATTCTTTAAGTTCTGCCGGTTTTGATTGGGCTGCCTTCATTAAATGTGCAACTTTGACCAATCGTTTTTCAACTGTTTCAAGATCTTTAAGCATAAGTTCATAAACAATAATCCCATAATCTTCAATGGGATTAACCGCTTGCTGGGTTGAAGTAATGTTACTGTCTTCAAAACATCTAAGTACGTGCAAAATGAGATCAACTTCGCGGATATGACTTAAAAATTGATTGCCTAATCCTTCACCGGCTGCAGCACCTTTAACCAAACCTGCAATATCAACAAATGATACAGTGGCAGGCATTGTTTTCTGAGACCCATAAATAGATACCAACTTATCAATACGTGGATCTGGCACTTGTGTTATTGCAACATGGGGATCAATAGTACAAAAAGGATAATTTTCAGCGGGTACTGAAGATTTAGTCAGGGCATTAAAAAGAGTTGATTTGCCAACATTGGGCAAGCCAACAAGACCAGCACGAATACTCATATAGTTTTATTTTCGATAGTTAGAATTGTTGTTTTCTGGCTGAGCGTAAAGGAATTTTCTGTTATTTGCAAAAGGGATGATATGCAAGACTTATCTTGATTTCTGAATTGTTCATTTTTTATAGTGTAAAAAAGATGATCTATGAGGTAGGAATGAAAAAAATAATATTGGTAAGTTTATTGTGTAGTACTTTTTCGGCGCAGGCGCCAGATGTCAGTGTAAAAACTGTAGGTGAAAAACCTGCCGATGTAGTCAGAGATGCATCGCAAAAGCAAGAGGATTTAAAGGCCTCGTCTGATGAACTCCAACAAAAAAGAGATCAATTAGAAAAGCAACAACAGGATCAAACTGCCGCCCGAATTGCAAAAATAGATGCAGATGGCAAGGTGCTCGAACTCAAACAAAAAGCTGCTGATCAAAATGGATATTTATCTAATGAAGATAAAGTTGCTTTAAAAGATCAAAATTTGAAATCTTTGCAGTTGGACAACCAAATCAAACAGTTCCAAGACTTAACTCCTCAATTTAAAGCGATCGAAGATCAACAGGCAAATATTCAAAAGTCTATGCAAGAAGCTAAGGCTGCAGTAAATGATGTTCAGAAAGATCCTAAAGCTGTAGGAGAGGTCCTTGATAGCTCACAAGCAGGACTGCGAGAAGCTCAGAATAACAAAAATGTTGGTGCTGGAGTTGCTGATGCGCTTCAAGCGCTAGAAAATGCTGAAGTAACCGTATCCAGACAAAGTTTTAAA
>CAZJQM010000172.1:0-1803 GCA_964548355.1 uncultured Pseudomonadota bacterium | reverse complement strand
CATGGCAGAAAAAATCGTAAAAGGCCACGGCGCTTCAACGGCGGAGATAATGTTAATCGCCGATTATGGAACGGCAGAGGATATAAATGTTGGCGAGGCTTTAAGCGGCTCGAATGAATCAATGTTGCGACAATTACTTAATGAGCAAAAGTTAAATCTTAGCGAAACATGGAGAACCTGCCTATTTAAGGATGCAACGGCGAAGGAAAAGTTAAACGTCAAACTTAAACGTGAGCGGGATAAAGGTTATATCGAACTTAGGAATCAATTCCCAGAATTTGAAGCGGCGTTGAAATCTGAGGTTGAGGGCATTTTACCTAACATTTTAGTTCCACTTGATGAATATTCATTCCAGTACTTGACTGGACTTAAATCTATTTATAAGTATAGAGGAAGCATACTTCCTTTACGTGAAGATTACAGACAGCTATACAGAGATCAAAAATCTCCTAAAGTCATTCCCACCTACGGACCTTCAATCATTAACGAGAATTGGACATCAAAAGCCTATGTCAGCATTGATTATTCAAAGATCGCCAAGTACAAAAACTTTTATAAAGAAGTTAAACCAGACGGAATCCTCTGGGTTGCTAAAACTGCTGAGGAATTTAACAACTACCTTCGACGTGTCAAGTGGAAAGACAATTTTCTTGTTTTTGATATCGAAACAGTCTTTGGGATACCAGTTTGCATCAGTTTTTGCTTTGATGAAAACGAAGCCGTTTGTGTACCATTGGAAGACTATGAACCGATTGACACTGCAAACAAAATAATTCTTTGGCAAAAAGTAGCACAAACGCTGGAGGCACCGATTGAGAAGGTTAACCAGAACATTAAATACGATCAAACCATACTTGAAAGATTCAATTTTCGTGTTAATTGTGTTAGTGGTAATGACACTGTTCTTCGTGCTGGTCTTTTATACCCTGAATTACCTAAGAATCTTGGATTTCTAACTTCTATCTATACGGAAATGCCTTATCACAAAGATGAGGGCCGGGGCGAACGTGATAAAAATAAACTTTATCTCTATTGTGCTAAAGATGCGCTTGCGACTAGACGAATTTTTGTCCAGCAAACTTTGGAATTACAAGAACTCGAACTAGCAGAATTAAATGAAAAGACTAAGAAACTATATCACATCTATAAGAAAATTGATGACAAGGGAATTAGAGTTGATGACTTGGAACGATCTAACCTATTGGCGAAATACACTGTTATGCTCAATGTGCATAAATCTGTTATTTGTCATTTGGCTAATCGTGAAATTAATGTTCGCTCTTACAAACAAATCGAAGATTTGATGAAGGATCTAAAGTATCCAAAGAGAGCTAGTTATGATGAAGACACTATTGAAGAACTTGCTGGATGGCCCCTTGCTGACCCTTTGGGTCCAATTATTTTAAAAGAGATCATTTACATACGTAAAATCTACAAAATATTAGAATACTTAAATACAGTCATACATCCAGATGGAAGATGGAGAGCTAACTATAATTTAAGTGGGACTGAGACAGGTCGAAGTTCCTGTAATTCTAGCTTAGATCAGATGTTTCTCTACACTGAATTATCGAATAAATACATAATTGAGTTTGGAGATTCAACTAAAGCAGGTAGAAGTCTACAAACAATCAGCAAACATGGATTTCTAATTGGAGATGAAGTAATCGGCAAGGATATTAGGAAGATATTTGTTCCATCGCGCGGCAAGATTTTCGTTGAGGCAGACTTAAGTGGCGCGGAAGCCAGAGTTGATTGCGTACTTGCAATGGCCTATGACTTACTTCCTAAATTTGAAGATCC
>CAZJQM010000171.1:0-1864 GCA_964548355.1 uncultured Pseudomonadota bacterium | reverse complement strand
ATAAGTATATTGTGGGGAAAACTTTTTAGGAACTAATCATGTACAAAATTGTCCTATCTTTTCTCTTTTTAGTGTCCTCATTGCACAGCAAACAAGCAGATTATATTACTTATGATTGGCTGATTGACGTAGCCAAAAAAACCGCTTACACAGATCACATTCCCCACTTTAGAAAACTGTTTAACACAATGAAAGTACGCGGACTGCTTGAATGCGGATGCGGCTACTCCACAAAATATTTCATTGATCATTGCAAGAAAGTGGTCACTATTGAATTTGTCACAGAAGGCTATGGCGATGGCTGGTATTGGAAATGCGTCGATCTTTATAGAGATTGCCCGAATTGGTTCCCTAATCTCTACAATCCTGACGCTAAAAACCTCGCGTTTAATACAGCCTGCGGTTATCAATGTTCGCAACATCGAGATTATGCACTGATCGATCCGACTTATTTGTATGAAATGGACAGGTATTTCAAACAATTGCTTAGTGATGCTCATGATGAAAAAAGCGATATTGATGTGGGATTTGTAGATGCCGGCGTTTACATCCGTGGCGATATGGTCAAACTTCTTCTTGCAAATAAGGTGCCTATCGTGATGGCGCATGATACCGGAAGCGATGAAGGTTCTGATGTCACAGAAGGACTTTATGGATGGTTTAAAGTTAAGACACCTCCTGACTATGAAAAAATCTTTATTCCCTTTGGAATGGGCACTACTTTTTGGATCAGTAAAACCCTACCCCACGTAATTGATGCGTTTTTAGAATATCGAAAGCTTATCCAAGAACGCGGCATTGATATTAATAACTACGAGGAATTAACTTCAATTATCGTGGAGAAAGAATGACGACATTCTCAAAGAATTGTTTGGGCAGCCTATTTTTGCTGGCATTACTTTTGACACTTGAGAGCTTTGCCACAGTCAGAATTCTGACATTCCATTACAATCAGCCTAATTTTGTAGAAATTCAATATAAGGCATTGAGAAAGTTTCTATTAGATGATTTTGAACTCATTGTTTTTAATGATGCTAAAACCTTAGAAAATGAAAAAGGAATTGAAAACGTTTGTAACAACTATGGCATCAAATGTGTCCGATTTAAACAAGAGTGGCATCTTACTGACCCATTAAACACATATCTTCAAGGTCGTTTACAAGAGCCTTCTACCGTAGGCTTTTGGGGTTGGAATGCGAATACGACCGCAGAGGAAATATCCAAGGCTCCAAGTATTCGACATTCTCACGTCATTCAATATGCTTTAGATCATTATGGCTATGATCATGATGATATTGTAGTGATTATGGATGGGGATAATTTTCTTATCAAACCATTAAGTATTAGAGAATTGTTAAGTTCTTATGATATCGTCGGATTTAATCAATTGCCCGATCATCTTGGTAAAGCACGAAGACAATTGCAAGCAGCAGTCCCACAAAATCACGAAATGTTCTGGGTAGTTTTTATTGCTTTTCATCCTCGAAAGCTCCCTAACCCTCGTGAACTGCATTTTAATGTCGATGTGGTCACTGGACAGCCTCTTTTGCCGAATAATACGATGGGAGACACAGGCGCTGCCATTTACAAGTATCTTCAAAAATACCCAGATCTTAAACTCAAAGCCTATTATTGGCAGGATTCTGGGGTATATCGCGAATATTTCAGCTATCAGGAATTAAAAGAGCTCGAATTTAGCGATTCTCTGATTTGCTTTATAAAAAATATTGGCCCAGGAAACGTTCAATTTTTTCTATTTGAGCACTTTATGCATTTTGCGGCGGTATCAGCTGAGGTGGCCGATCATGAACGTAAAGTGCATTATTTAAGCAAATTTATGGATGATATTTTAGATGAAGACTGA
>CAZJQM010000170.1:0-1883 GCA_964548355.1 uncultured Pseudomonadota bacterium | reverse complement strand
AAAAGGAAATGACAACGGGCGGTCTTTGCAGATCTGTTGTACATGATGGTTTTACGTTTGATTACACCGGACATCTGTTGCACATCAGTGATCCGTATTTTAAAAGCTTCATTGAAGATATTGTTGGCTTTGAAAACTTTAATACTATTGTAAGACGCTCATACATCTATTCGCAGGATGTTTATACAAAATACCCTTTTCAAATAAATCTGTTTGGCCTCCCACAAGAAACAATCAGCGAATGCATCGAAGGCTTTGTGCAACGTCCCACTATTCGCAAAAAAATTGCAACCTTTCCGGATTGGGTTTTACAAAATTTTGGTACTGGTTTTGCAAAATACTTTTTTCTACCATATCAACGAAAAATATTTGCATATAACCTCAATAAAATTACAGCTTCATGGACAGGGCGCTTCGTGCCTAGCACTTCCTTAAAGCAAATTATCCAAGGGGCGCTCAATGATACAGATGATACTATAGGGTATAACTCAACCTTTTTTTATCCTAAGCAACATGGCATTAGCATGTGGGTAGATAAACTTGCGCAGGCAATTGCAAATCCTATTTATACAACATTTCAAGTTCAAGAAGTTGATGTAACAAACAAACTTATTTATTTTACCAATGGGCACATAGAACCTTACGAGCAACTTATTACCACCATACCACTCGATAACCTGCTCACTATAATAAAAGAGCCATCATCATCACGATTGTCATCTGCAGCATCAAAATTATTGTGCAATAAAGTGGTGAACTTTAATTTGGGTATAAATCGCGCTGATCTTTCTGATAAACATTGGATTTATTATCCTGAAGAACGATTCCCTTTTTATCGCATCGGCTTTACGCATAATTTTGCTTCTACCATGACACCACCAGGCTGCAGCTCATTGTATGGTGAATTTGCATATGTACATGAATCGCAAGCTACTGTATCAAACATGCTTAAACAGTCATTACGTGAAACTAAAAAAGTATTACATATTCAAGAAGATGAAATAATCGCAGAAAAAATTATCCATATCGACCATGCATACGTTATCTACGATCTATGGCGAGAAAAAAATCTACCGTCCATACATGAACGTCTTGCTGATTACAATATTCATTCAGTAGGCAGATACGGTGAGTGGAAATATTCGAGCATGCAAGAAGCTTTACTTGATGGTAAAAAAATTGCTGAAACATTAGTTGTTTTACCAGCACAGCACACCTTTTTCATGTCAGACAATTTTGAAACTGAAGCAGAGCAAGAAGTATGATGAAGCATTCATATAAAAATAAAAAAATTCTGGTAACTGGCGGAGCTGGTTTTCTTGGCTCTCACATCAGTGAAACATTAGTAAGGCACGGCGCATTTGTGCGCATTGTGGATGATCTATCAACAGGATCATTGGATAATCTTAAAGATTTTAAAGATCATGTATTATTTATTAAAGGCTCTATTTTAGATTTTCAATTGTGCTTAGAAGTAACCAAATCAATCGACATTATATTTCATACCGCTGCATTTATTTCAGTACCACAATCATTTGAAATGCCAAAAACATGCTATGACATTAACGTAACCGGCACGTTAAATCTGCTTGAAGCAAGCCGCATGAATAAGGTTGAACGATTTGTATTTTCATCTTCATGCGCAGTGTATGGTTCATATGCTGGTGTGTGTACAGAAGACCTTCCGTGCAAACCAACGTCGCCCTATGGATCATCCAAAATGCTGGGCGAACAACTTGTACGCCACTACGCACATTACTTTGGATTAAGAACAGCTAATCTACGTTATTTTAATATTTACGGGGAACGCCAAAATCCCCATGGTGCATATGCAGGTGTTATTGCAAAGTTACGCTACCAACTCCAGCATAATAAACCACTCA
>CAZJQM010000169.1:0-1888 GCA_964548355.1 uncultured Pseudomonadota bacterium | reverse complement strand
TTTTTTTCTTTTTCTATGATAATTTCATCTGAAGTGTTGGCTTATGTTGAAGGAAGTGATGTGTGCATTACGGTCCCCTAATTGCCAATATTCCTGCCTTCAACGTTGAACCCGCGAACATCTTTTGGAAGCCAATGCCATTTGCGTGGTGTATCCACTATTTGAGACCAATAGGGATCGGATTGGAGAAGTGTATTAATATCTTCAAGATTTTTTATGCGCGTAAATCCTGTTAGATGACGCATAATACCACCACCCATAACAAAAAACACTCCGGGTTCTAAGCCTTTATTGTACGGTTGTACAAAGCTTTTTGGGTGCTCAATAAACAGTTTGAGAACAAAAGGATAATTTTTAAATTTTAAAACAAGAAGGCCGCAAAACTCGCGATAATTGAAGTCTTGAGCTTTTAAAAGAGTAAAATCAGTCAGCTTTTTCTTTTTTGCTTTAAGTTCGACAAGAAGTTGATCGATAAGGGCGCTTAAATGCGTACCTTGTATCTTTTTTGTAGGCTCATTGCGGAATGTGATCGTTCCCTGAGGAAGCATTCTTTTGTAGAAAAAATCCTTGTTAAAAACGCTAAATATAGGGCCTTCTTCTAAATGAGAATCGCGCAAGATATATGTTGTAGAGTCATTGGCCCAATGGGTTGATATTTCAGGTAAAACTTCTTGAGGACGCAAAATACTCCTTGGAGCCGCATAAAGATAGGTTATGGGCTGCGTATTAATTAGAAGTATGAGGAATAAAAGCCGCTGTAAATATCTCATTATGTTAGCAAACTCCAGAAGTAGTCACTCGTATTTTTCACTTTTCTACAACTTTTCTATTTGATATTTAGTTTACCATTACGGAACCCCATTGGCCAAGAGTGTGATACAATTGCTTTTTTTATAAGAAGATTGCTAGGCTTTTTACAGGTTTCAAAGGCATAATTATGGTATGTGCCTGAGATAATTGATGTTTGTATCATTGTGGAGTAGGTTGGAAGAAGCAGATGTATCCATTTTTTGAAAAAGAGGTTGAGTTATGAAGTATAACGAAAGTAGTTATGAAAAGCTTCTTCATAAGCTATCATATTTGCCCCGGAAGATCATGTCGTTAGAGGGCAATGAAAAAACTCCAGTCTTTGTGTTGCATGAACTATGTAATGAAGATTATTTTGATTTGCAAAAAGCAGCTTTCTTTGTGGATTCTCCTGATTTTAACTATTTCAAAGGCATAGCAGGATTTACTAAACCAGAAGCATTTGCATCGACCGATATTTGGCAAGATCCTTATAAATTTATCGATCACATGCAAAAAGCATCGTTCAATCAGCAAGTACGTAATATGTCTCGAGATAGTATAAAAAACAGTTCTCCATCGGAAAAAGAGCTTCAAAAGCTTGCACATGATTTAGGCTTTCAGACTCCCAAATTCCATTCATGGGAAATGAAGCATGATAACCATGGATTTTTAATTTATGAATCGGTCAACGCTCCTATTTCTCAACTTCAAGATCATCTAGAGAATAGTCTTTATTTATTCAGCTTTTGTCCTATTTTCTAATACTGCCTCCATGCCTGTAAATAAGCTTTATTTCTGCTAAACTATGTCTATTGAATTAACATGTTTGCAGGAGTTTTCATGATCACAGGATTAAGTCACGTTACCATTCTTGTAGATAATCAAGATAAAGCCGTTGAATTTTACACTAAAAAAATGGGTTTTGATCTACACACAGATGCTACGTTCGGTTCTGAACGTTGGTTAACTGTTTCACCCAAAGGGAATAAGCATCTTGAGTTTGCCTTGGTTCTTGCTACCCCTGAAAATAAGCATCTGGTTGGTAAGCAAGCAAATAACCTGCCACTTTGTTCTTTTACTACTCCAGATTGTAAGAAAA
>CAZJQM010000168.1:0-1888 GCA_964548355.1 uncultured Pseudomonadota bacterium | reverse complement strand
TTTTAATTTAAGCTGTATTTGTTTTGGAGAAGTAGTTAGTATGTGAAGTCGCGCAACGGGAGTGTATTAAAAAATTATAACACATTGTGAAGATAAATTTTCGGGCATTTTTTGGCAATATAAATATGCACACATACCAAATGTATCACTATATCGTGTG
The DNA here is from genome assembly GCA_964548355.1 of uncultured Pseudomonadota bacterium. Classification (GTDB taxonomy): domain Bacteria; phylum Babelota; class Babeliae; order Babelales; family JABCYS01; genus CAZJQM01. Next base: position 1,728 of record CAZJQM010000168.1, on the reverse strand, counting down.
CCGGCATAATAACTGGTAGATCCTATAACTTCTTTAAGTGTAGTGCGATCATATAAAGTCGCTTGTTTGCCAATATTTAAAAATGACGAATATTCTTGTTCAACTTCTTTAACTTTATATTTTGAGTTTGCAACTAATAATGAGTCCTGAACAGCATAGTTACATGAAATGGAATGTTGTTTGATATTTTTGTGTATATGGTGAACGCCTTGAGTTCCTAAATCCCAAACCTGTTGTGCTGTGTCTGCACCAAATAAATCGGTTAAGTCTTGGGGGCCCAGTTCAGATTCGGGTGTAATAAATCCTGAACTTTTTCCTGTTGCTCCTGAACCACAAAAATCTTTTTCAAGAACAATAACTGATAAGCCTTTGTCATGTAATGCTTGGGCTGTTGTAAGGCCACTCATACCACCGCCAATAACCAGTACATCAGCAGATTCTGACTGCGTAAGCTTTTGTATAAAAGGTTCTTTGAGTGTGTACCAATATACAACATCTTGTGGTATTGGCGGGATAGTAGCGGACATATTTGTATACTTATTAAAGTTCTTCGCGGATGCTTACTAGGCAACCTAATGTGCAGGTACCAATACCAAGCAATACATCGCGTGCAGCGATATCAAGGTAAATAGTGCCCATGCTTAAAAAGTTAAGCACAACAATACCAAACCATGCACTCATTAAATGTGCTCCCAATTTTGTCCATTTGGTAAGTACCATAACACCAAGAGCTATTTCAATGATGCCTACGAGCATAATAAGTGTGCCAGCTGATAAAGGTGTCATGCCTAAAATATTAACGCTAAAATATTTTTCCCACACGGTGATCATGTTGAAAAACTTATCAAGACCAACTACGACAAAGAAAAGTCCGTAGGTAAATTTAAGAAATAGAATTAACTTGTCTAAATGTTGCTTTGCAGTGCCAGAACCAAAAAACATATGCATCTCCTTAAAAAAATGAAACTGTTTACGAGTTTATTTTTAACATGGCTTGAAATTCTAAGTAAAGAGATGCTTAAGATTTGGAATTATCTTTTTTCTCTTGATAACGATGCAAGAGTGTTAATAATGAAAGTGTTATTGCAATACCAATTAAAAGAGAGATTACAACAGCAACGCCACGATGCCATTCAGCTAATAAGCCAATGACTAAAAATGAAACTGCACATCCAATAATTGAAGGCATCGAATACCAGATTTGGGTTTTGACGTGATCAGTGTGATACGTTCCTGTGCTTAATGAAGCCATAACCATGTTGTCAGCAAGTGGTGAAATATGAGTACCTGCTATGCTGCCTGACAAAATTGCGCCAATAGCAGGAAGTAATAATGGTATTTGGGTAATGGTATGTAATGGGCTAAGTGAAGCAAGTATGGGAATAGAAAGTGGAACCATGATAGCAATTGCTCCCCATGAAGAACCAGTGGTTGCTGATATGAGTAATGAAATAAGGAACACAGTAAAAGGGAAATAGGAGATATTCATAAAAGCTGTTAAATAATGTGCAACATATGAGCTGGTCGCTAAATCAGTTTTTATAAAATCACTAAAGATGTTAGCAAGGATCAATACGATGATTGATTGCATCATCAACGTACAACCGGTACGCGAAATAGAAACTAATTCTTTTATGGTACATTTTCCTAATGTCACATACCACAATGCGCTGAGGAGCAAAGCGCATAAACTGCCAACACATAAAGCATAAAAAATATTTGCTTGTG
>CAZJQM010000167.1:0-1893 GCA_964548355.1 uncultured Pseudomonadota bacterium | reverse complement strand
ATAGAAATGTTGGCTTGGTATTCTGAAGTTAGAAATGTAGTTGAAAACAATGTAATAACGACACTTTGGAACCATGATGAAGCACAGCATTAAGATAAACAGCTTTAAGGACATAACTAAGATTGTGCTCCTTTTCTTTGTTATATCGCTTCACGGGGACTTTGTAAGTGAGGGTATAAGCTCAGTTACAATCCCCGAGTTTAAACCTATTATCTTTAAACCTGCACAACCTATTCATAATGGGGTGCTCGAAAAAGTTTCATTCCAAGTTCCTAAGCATGATGGTACGCAAGAAACTATTACTCGCTATGGCGAGCTTTTAATACGTAAAGATGCAAAAGCTACTATTCTTATTTGTCATGGTTATATGTGTGACAAAAATGACGTTGCTTTTATTCGCACTATTTTCTCACGTTATAACGTAATGACGTTCGATTTTAGAGCTCATGGTGAAAACATAGATCGTCATCAATGTTGTACATTTGGTAAACATGAAGCTTTGGATGTAATTGCAGCAGCTCGATATGCTAAAAGCAGATCTGAAATAAATCATTTACCTCTTGTTGCCTACGGATTTTCAATGGGAGCTGTTTCAGCGATTGAAGCGCAATCATTGGATAATTCATTATTTACAGGAATGATTTTAGATTGTCCTTTTGATTCAAGTGATAACATTATCAGAAAAGCTTTAAATGAAGTTAAGTTTTCGCTCCTTGGTTTTGAATTTTCATTGCCAGGCCGCACTTATCTACACCGTTTTGCTTACAATCATTATGTACAGTCTATGGTCAAAGTAATGCTCAAAACAATAGCAAAGTTTGATGCATTACAGACTAAAACAAGAATTATGCCGGTTTCTCCTGTTGTATCGATAGAAAAAGTAAACGTGCCATGCTATTTCATTACCTGTAAAAATGATGAAAAAGTTCCGGTGCAAGCAGTAACTGCAGTATATGCGGGTGCACAGGGCTACAAACGCTTATGGATTACCAATGGTCGTCGCCATTTTGATTCGTTCTTTTACAATCCTGAAGTATACAGCGGCATAGTGAATACGTTTATCAAAAAAGTAGTTAGTAAAGAACTTGAACAAGATCGTTCTGCAAAAGTATTAGCAGATCCAGACATCAGTTAAGGGGATATAATGAAAAAGATACTATATTTAAGCTTTGTTTTCATGACATGCTCATTATCGGCGCATATCTATAAGCCATCAAATGAGGATCATTTGTTTGATGCGCTTGCGCGTAAAGACTTAGCGATAGTTATGTTCTACCATGATCTAAAAAATGATAAAAGAATGCACTCTGTAAAAGATAGTTTTAAAGCCGCAAGCAGAAATGAGCCTTACGTGACATTTATTTACGCTAACGTTGATAAAGATGACATTCTTCAAACCGCACAAAATCTTGGCGCTCAAACATTTCCAACATTTATGTTATTCAAGCGTAGTAAAGGGATTGTGCAAAAGCTAGGGTACCTTGCTAAATATGACATTATTGATTTCATAGAAAAGCATTTCGGTAAAGATATAGATAAAATATTAAAATTTAAACGCCAACAAGCAGAACGCCGTGCTGAACAAGCACGTATTAATGCTGCCTACTGGTGGCCATATTGGGGCTTTGGATGGGGTTATCCAGGATATGGATACGGATATTGGGGAGCTCCTTATTATGGCTATTATGGTGGTCGCTGGTAATAGATTTCATTTACACTTTCTTTTCCGCCCTAACTCTCCCGTACATTAATTCTTGATGTACGGGTACTTTTTTTATCAACTATTGCTTTATATAAACCGCCTGTTTTATCTTTCGAGTAAAAGAAGAAAATAAGCAGTTTATAAAAGGGAATAGTATTAAAATAGGTTTGTATATATGTCGTTTTATTTTA
>CAZJQM010000166.1:0-1901 GCA_964548355.1 uncultured Pseudomonadota bacterium | reverse complement strand
GTTTTTTAAACTTAGCATCGGTGCCAGCGTAATTTTCCAAGTCTCTGCGGTCTTTCTCGACAACATCTGCTATAGATTTGAGTGCTGCCTGATTTTCTTGTAGTCTCTTGTTCTGTTTTTCCTGTTCTGCTGTAAGTTTAGCCGTCGACGCGATCATAGATTCAACGCCCCGGATATAACCGGAATCATCAATCTCGGTCTTATAAATTATTCTTTGAATCTCGTCTGCCATAACGGTCTGGGAAACCGTTTGTCTTTAATAACCGGTGTAAATATAATTAAAAGTCCAGCAATAAAAATTGCCGGACTACTAAATCACAATAGATGAAACCAAAGATCACTTACCTATATTTTCAATCTCTTTATTCTTCGTCTCAACCTCTTGAATGAACAACGATAGTTCCTGATAAAATTCACCGACAGTATAATTCAACAACCTATCCCGTTCACTTATTACTCCACCGACAATAGACCGCTGCATTAACATCATGTTGCGCTCGGCATCGGCAGCTCGCTGGATCTCGGCTTCATAACTCAGCTCTTTCCGTTTTCCTGTGGTGAAACAATTTGCGAAAGCAGATTTAAGGACTGAGTATAACGCTCGGTGATTTCGATCTGCTTTGTCAAAAAAAAAGAATGCATTTCCACGTCAGCCTCAAGCAAGGCCATCTTTTTAATTTGTAGCTGCGCGTCCCAGCCGTCAATTGCTTCGTCATTCAATGTAAAATAAACACACACCAGGGCAGACATTTGTTTGATGGCATCGGTAGCCGAATTAACTTTTGTTTCAAAGTCAAGAACCTCAGCGTAAGCCTGTTCATATTTTTCCGGATCCGTTGATTTAAGAATCTTTCTGAGTCGGCCGATATGATTATGAAGATCATCTCGGCTAAGCCCGAGTGCATATAGTGAACTAATTTTTGCAGCCTGGAAATTACGGGTATAAGGTAGCTCCATTAAATTATCAAATTGCCACCAGCTGTTTTTGTCCTTATCAACCTTTATTTGTGTTTGTGTTGACCGGCTGCCAGTAGCCTGGTTGAAATAAATCCGTTTATTTGCTGACTCGCTTTGAAGTTCCCACATCTTTAATTCTTTTTTCAAATGTTTCGCCGTTTACGTCAACATCAAAACTAACTTTAATACCTGGTGGTAACCCAGTTACTTCATCAATTATTCTAGCGCCTCTACACGTCGGGCAGGTTTCGAAACAGATTGTTGTTACCGTTGATATTATTCCCTCGCCATTACATATCGGGCATCGTTGATAAGACATATTATTTTAAAATTATACCGCGTTTATCTGCTTCTTTTTTTAACATATCCATTATCTCGTAGTGTTCTTGCTCCCGGCACCAGTCATAGTGATACTGAAAATAATTATCTGGTATCGTTGGTAGTGTTTTCTTAACGTACGAGATCAACTCTTCGCGCGTAGCGTGCGGAAGTTTTGCTTTCTTAAACAACTTTGCAATTAACCAATCCGGTGTCATTTTTTCTTTTTAGCAAGGCGAGCAACAGAAAGCGCAATAGCAATAGCTTTTTTATGGCTTTTACCGTGTTTCATTTCCGTCTTGATGTTCTTGCTGATTGTGGCTTTTGAATAACCGCGTTTGAGTGGCATAAGCTATTGTTTTTTACGTTTACTTTTAAAGTATTCTGCTCCTTGCATTGCAAAGAAGAATAAAATTAATATCCCCCCAGCACCAACAACGAAAAACTGTACCGTACGCTCGTCTAACATAAAACTCTTTTAAAAGCATTACTATAATATTCGATTAATTTGTCGTTTGAATTTTCGTTATACCAATTACTTAATGGCTCTAAAGTTAAATCTTTTAATGGTTTATTATCAATACATATTTCCCTGGGAAGATGTCTAAACATTTCAGAATCTGAAA
>CAZJQM010000165.1:0-1946 GCA_964548355.1 uncultured Pseudomonadota bacterium | reverse complement strand
TACCAGTTAAATATGCAAATGTTTTTAAACATTCTTTAACGGTGAGCTGGCGCGGTAATCCAACATAGGTGGTTGCAAAACCAATATGCTGCAAGCTTTCAGAACGATGTTTTGCAAAATCTTTTCCAAAATAACTAATAGAACCACCAGTTACCGTTGTTGTGCCAAGCAACATTTGTATGGTTGTTGTTTTGCCTGCACCATTGGGCCCTAACACACCAACGACTTCGCCTTCATTCAATGTAAATGAAATATCATTTACTGACGGAGTAAGGGCACCAGGAAATGTTTTAGTGAGATGATCTACCTGCAAAAGAGGATGAGCTGTCATGGGAGAGTCCTGCAAGAAAATGATTTGATATGACTAGACAGTATAGCAAAAATAATGCATTCAACCATCTTTTCATATCTACAATTATTAGCTTTTCCCCATTATTGATACGATTTCTTGAAAAAAATTACAAAACTTGTGTATTTTTCATTACAGAAAGATTTTTTAAAAAAACGGAGATTACATGGCAGTGTTCAAGGGTTCTGTTCTCGTTCTGGGAGGTGGTAGCGTAGCTCAGTGCACTCTTCCACTTTTATTAGATGTAGTTGGTGTTGATCCTAAGCGTGTAACACTGATCGATAAAGTAGATGTTCGAAAACGTTTAAAAAAAGCATTTGATAAAGGCGTTACTTTTGTGCAACATGAGCTGACACCTGACAACTATGCCTCAGTATTTAGTAAGTATTTAAAAAGTGGCGATTTCCTCTTAGACCTTGCATGCAATATCGAAACCACTGATTTTTTAGAGTGGTGCCATGACAATAACGTTATGTATCTCAATACTGCAGTAGAAGAATGGGAACCATACCACGATGCAGTCAATCGCGACCCACGCGAATTTACACTCTATGCGCGTCAGATGGATATCCGCAAAATGATAGGTAAATGGAAAGAAAAGGGACCAACTCTGGTGGTTGATCATGGTGCAAATCCTGGATTAGTTTCACATTTTACCAAGCAAGCATTGATAGATCTTGCTAATAGGATCATGAAAGATAAACCAAAAGATCCTCGTGTTAAAAAACTAGAAAAAGCTATAGCTGATAAAAATTTTCCTCTCTTAGGTCATTTGATCGGTGTGAAAGTAATTCATATTTCAGAACGCGACACACAAATTATCAATAGACCAAAAGAAGTTAATGAATTTGTTAATACCTGGAGTATAGAAGGTTTTATCGAAGAAGGATTAGCACCTTCAGAATTAGGATGGGGTACACACGAACGTACCATACCAGCCGGCGCATTGACACATGATTCTGGCCCTAAAAATCAGATCGCCCTTGCTTCTAAGGGAATTAATACACGTGTTAAATCATGGGTACCAGCAGGCCCTATTATTGGCCTTGCCGTTCGCCACGGTGAAGCATTTAGTATTTCAGATTATTTAACATACAAAGAAGGCGACAAAGTTATTTATCGTCCTACTGTTCATTATGCTTATTGCCCGTGTGATGGTGCTGTTAACTCATTGCACGAATTTGCTATGCGTAGCTTTGTCCCTCAAGAAAAAATGCGCATCTTAAATGATGAAATTGTTAAAGGACAAGATCAATTAGGCTGCTTGCTCATGGGCCATGATTATAACTCCTGGTGGATCGGCAGTTTGCTTGATATTGAAGAAGCTCGTAAGCTTGCTCCAGGACAAAATGCTACAACTCTGCAAGTAGCTGCCAGCATTGTAGCAGCTATCAAATATATGATGCAAAATCCACGACTTGGTTTCTGCTTGCCTGACCATTTTGACCATGAAGAAATACTCAAGGTTGCAAAGCCGTTCTTAGGCCCCTTTATTTCAGAAGCTGTAGACTGGACTCCAGCCTATATCCCTGAAGGGTCGATGGATTACCAGATTAAAAAGATCAAAGCCGATGACCTTTGGCAGTTCCAGTCCTTC
>CAZJQM010000164.1:0-1949 GCA_964548355.1 uncultured Pseudomonadota bacterium | reverse complement strand
AGGCATTAGAATGTGTGCCGATGGAAATGTTCTTTGAGCATTGGCAACCTATTACTGAACTCAACATCACTATGCCGATCAGCTACATAGAACAATCATTGCAAGAAATTTCGCAGAATATGCAACCGGGGAACACAACATTTTCTATCTTATTCAATGAACATGAAAAAAAGTTAAAGTTGAAAACAAAACAGCAAGTTAAAGTTGACTCTGAACTGTTGTCACTGCTTGATAAGCATCAGCTAGAACCACGATTAGTTATTTAATTGAACCATCTTGCATATATAAACATGCTTCTTGATACAGCATATTGTGCATCATTTTAATCGTCATTAAAAATGTTTGTAATGATTTTTGTTGCTTGGCAGAAAAATGATAATCGATCGTTTTTTTAATGTGCATTAAAATCGGATCAGTTGGCGGATTTTCAACTTTCAACCAATTCTGAACTAATTCTTGGTGGATAGTATTGAATGCAGCATCTGAACTTTGATCAACTTTTTGGAGCATTAAAGAAACTTTATCAAACTCTTTTTTATTCATAAGCCAGCGCATTAAATGTTGTGTTGCTTGGATAACACGCGGCTCTTTTTCTAATTTCTTGTGTAGTTCCATTAAACGATTGATGTGCGCTGTTGAATGTGGTTCGAGCATCATCATATGCTCAAACACTGAACATGCTTCGACTACTCTTAATTCTTTTGCATAACAAGTAACCGCATCTGCATAGCGTTCAAATGATGTGTCATCATTAAAAGCTAATAGCAGATCGCCTTCTAATTGTTTTACAAATGCTCGATCTTCAATTGAATGGGCTAAAAGCCGATACATGGCAAGTGCACGTTCTTTCTCACCGCGAGAAACAAACTCTGCTAGCTTAAACCAGGCAACGTTGTATTTCTCAGTAGAAAGCTGCTTCATAATTACCCTTTTCCTTTTTTAATACAGGGTGTTTTTTTGCTTGTCAACTTGGTAACTCTAGTACCATATAACAAATGTATTTTTTATGAAAGAGGTAATTTAAAAAGTTATATTTTTAGTGGAAATTTCATTAAAAAGACTGGCGTGCCATACGAAGCCTTTAGCGTTAGTATGGTGCCGGGGGTCGGAATCGAACCAACGACACAAAGCTCTTCAGGCTTCTGCTCTACCACTGAGCTACCCCGGCATGGAATTTTCTGGATGAGTAAGTAAAAGATGAGTTCCAAAAATATGATCGATAGGATGGCTTTTGTCAATATGACCAGGGCTTTTTACCCACATTGCCAGAGCTTGGTCCATTTGTTATGCTCTTTTTCTAGCAGCAAGCACTGCTGCATTAAACCATGAGTGACACGATGAACCAGTTAGATCAACAGATCAAAGATATTAAAAAAGCCTTTGAACAAGCTATTAGTAAAGCCAATAACAAGCAACAACTAGAAGAAGTGCGCCTGCAATTTTTAAGCCGTAATGGCAGCATCGCTCAACTGGTTGATGAACTTAAGAAACTATCAGGCGAAGAAAAAAAGATTTTTGGGCCTTTACTCAATGCATTAAAAACTGAAACACATGCATTATTTGAACAAAAGTTAGCAACTCTTGAACGCTCTGCACTTGAAGCTGCACGGGCAAAAGAACAATTTTTTGACGTCACTGCTTATAAACCTATTACTCGTCGTGGCAGCTTACATCCGTATACTCATGTGATTAGAGAAATCGAAGATGTATTTATTTCTATGGGGTTTGCTGTTGCCGATGGCCCTGAAGTTGAAACAGATCATTACAACTTCACCGCATTAAATATTCCCGGCGACCACCCTGCACGCGATATGCATGACACTTTTTGGTTAGATGTTCCGGGTTTATTGATGCGCACGCATACATCTGACGTTCAAGTCCATTCATTAGAAAATTCAAAGCTGCCCATTGCTATTATTGCACCAGGCAGATTCTACAGGCATGAAGCA
>CAZJQM010000163.1:0-1976 GCA_964548355.1 uncultured Pseudomonadota bacterium | reverse complement strand
ATGATTAAGGCCCATGTTAAAAAAGAAATGCCAGCTCAGCCTGGCCAAAAAAATTGGTAATATAGGTGCGCTGTCTATATTTATCTGTACAGCATGGTTGATCGCCGAACCACGTCTTGAATTAAATGTAACTAATTCAAAAGGGCAACCTGTTAAAGAAGTTGGTGTCGGCATTCCATTTACCGTGCATATACGCATGATCGATGTAGAAGGATCAATGCAAGCTCCTCAAATACGGGGACTGAGCAACTTTGTACAATTGCACGTGCGCACATCTAATAGATTTAATGCAATGATCAATGGGCAGACAACATCGGAGCGAACTATTTCATATTCGGTTCGTGCACCACAAACGGGAACATATACGTTGGGACCGGCAGAGTTGATCTATAAAGGGTCTCAACTGAATTCCAATACTGTTAAAGTAGCAGTTGGTGAAGAAGAAAAAGTTGTTGATCAACAACAAAAAGATCACAAGCCAGCATTGTTTCAAGTGGCTACGGATAAGAAAGAAGCATATGCTGGTGAACCTGTGCATCTGACCGTTCGCTTTTTATATCAACCCAATGTTCAATTAACTTCTGCACCTACCAGTGAACTTCATACGCAAGGATGGGTGGTGCGTTCTCAAACACCGCCAAAAATGAGCGCAGAAATGATGGATGGCACTCAGTATCAATGCACTGAACAAACATTAGAAATGTACAATTATCAGCCGGGTCCACACAGCATTCCACGTTTTTCTGTTTCGTGTGTAGTTCCTATAGCAAAGCGATCCAACATAGATTTTGATTTTTTTGATATAGGAGATTTTTTTGGAAGATCGAGAGAGCAGTTTGATATTCATTCAAATGTTCTTAATATTGCAATTAAACCATTACCATCTCATGCACAACAGATAGCTGGCATTGCTCATATTACAAAAACATCATTATCATTAATGAGTTCTTCTGCTCAAGAAGGTGAAGGTGTAGTAGCCAGACTGGAGCTAGAAGGTTCAGGTGATGTTGCCAATATCCTAGCGCCACCATTGCAGCTTCCTTCTTCAATTCATTATTATGAATCAAAAAGTGAAGTGCAACCTCACCAGGCAGGACAATGGAAAAAAGTTTTTGAGTATATCATGCAAGGTACGCAACCGGGTGTATATGAAATTCCTACACAAACCTTTACTTTTTTTGATTATCTAACTGGTAAATACACCGTCTCTCGTACACAGCCTGTTAAGTTAACTATTGAGCCATCATCCCACCAGCAGACCACGTCTGATGAACCTATGATCGATGCAGCTCGAGAAAAAAAAGGAATAATTGATATCTTAAGGCCTATCTACCAAGGTAATTACTGGAGTGCACAAAACTATCGCGCCATTCCTCTTGCTCTATTTATTCTTATTATCCTTGTGCTCATAATTTTATTGGTAACTAGCGTTGTATGGCGTTATTCGCATCAATATCGTTCACTCTACATGGCTGGTTCTAAAAAAAAGAATGCATTTAAACATGCACGATCTCAAATTGCGCAGTATAAAAAACTCCGAGATGTTTCAAAATTATATCCAATTATCCTAACCTTCTTTGCAGAGCGATTGGGTGTGCATATACAAGATGTAACTCATGCCATGATGGAACAGACATTGCGTGAAGTTGGTATGCAAGAAGAGAAAATTAAGGCATGGTTGCGTGATAAAGATATATATGCTGAGTTGGTCTATTTTAACAGGCAGCTTTCCCCAGACAAAGCTTTGAACTTATTTGATCTCCTTGAGCAGTGGATGGGGGAATTTGAGGAACTATTATGAAACGTCATATAATGATGATCATATTTATGACTGTATCTTCTCATGTAATGTCTCAATTTGCTGGCATGCATTCAAATGAAGAATCATTTTTGCAAGCAGCTGCACTGTATAAAAAACGCTCGTATGATAAAGCATTACAACTTCTTAAACCCATTGCACAAAAGTTGCCTAAAGA
>CAZJQM010000162.1:0-2009 GCA_964548355.1 uncultured Pseudomonadota bacterium | reverse complement strand
ACATCATGGGAAGATACACAGACAAAATGGGTAGTAATAAATGCAGTGATAAATTCCAGAAAATATATTGCCCACCATACAAAAAAAGGTTGATGATTGTGAAATGCAAAGCCGTGAATAGTGTGTACACGTAATTTAATACCAGCGCACCATGCAGCCCAACGTCCTACAAGCCCTGCTTTAGTGCTATGTGTGTGAACGATAATATGGGGATGTTCTTGCTTAAGCTTTCGTAATTGTTTGACAAGCGTGATAAAGTTTTTTAACTCAAGAAATAGATGTGAAAATTTAACTTCGCGTTTGAGAGTATCAAGCAGAATGATATCAGGGGAATTCACATGTGAAACTAAAATTCCTTGATTGCCAGAAATAAGGCTTGCGCTACTGCCGGCATCTTTTATTCCGTTAAACAAGGAAAGGCATACTTTTTGAGCGCCACCCAATTCAAGTTTAGTAATGATATATACCAGATGATACTTCTTCTTCACACATGCTCCTTTTTTTCTCGATCACCTTCGCAGTAACAGCATTATTAATGAAATAATTGCAGCATTTAATACGAGTGTATCCAAAAAAACCTGTGCAATGATGCTTGCGCCAGAAAATACAGAATAATGTTCAGGTTGCGTGGCAATTTCTTTGGATGCTGCACCTGCTACTTTTCCTGAATTGATACCCGGCAGAATAGAACAAAGTCCCATACATAATGCCGCTGCGGGCATCATAATGCCACGTATACGAGAATCCTGTGGTGTTATGGGTGTAAAAAGCATTACAAGAGCAATAAGAAACGTAAAAAGTACCGCTGTTTCAATAACTGCCTCACTGACAAATGTGAATGTCATGATTTTGGGATATGATTTTTTATTTCTACCAATACCTTCAAGCGCTGCTTGGGAAAAAACACTTAATCCAATAATAGGACCTATCGATCCTAATCCCATAACTAATCCGCAAGCACACAAGCGCAGGCCGTCCATAAGCAAGAAGGTTGTCGCAGCTTGTCCTTTAATAAGCCATGCAATAATAAATGCAAGAATGACTGGTGTTTGAAGAAGTGAAAGAGTGATAAGCAAGAGGTTAAGGATACTGTTGTTAAAAAAGGGCTGACGTGCAATAGACATACATGCTTGATACACCGGCTTCCATGAAACATAGCCAATAGTAGCTCCGGTACAACAAATAGCACATGCTATTCCTATGCGTGCAATAGCTGATGCAAGGTTTGCTTCCTGTAATGCTGGATCTATTAACAAAAGAAAGCCAAGAGTTATAGCTACGATTGCTGCAGTTTCCATCAATGCTAAAGAAATAATTAAGATCCTGGTAATTTCTGTACGTGCCATTGGTTGGATATTCATGGCCTGCATTGCACCAAGTCCCGCACGACCTTGTCCAAGAGCAACGCCGATTGCTGTAAATGCGACAATGGCAGCAATGACTAAGAAGTTGATCAGAAAAGACAATTCTATCATGTGAAATCTTCTCCTTCTTCATGCTGTAAACCAATTGCTAGATACGTGAAGGTTAACATGCAAAAAACATATGCTTGTATGAGTCCTTCAAAAATGCCAAAGAACAGCATCATCAACATATTAGCACCGGTAATCAATAATCCTGTTTCAAAGAATATAGAACCCATTTTCATTCTGTTGTAGAGCTGCACAATAATACTACTGCCAAAGATGTTGCCAAATAAGCGTAATGAGATAGAAACGATGGTTGCTAGCTTTCCTATAACGTGCAAAGGAAATAGAAATATGGGCGTTGCTAATTCTTTTATATACGCTTTGATACCTTGGGCGTAAATGATGGCGCCTTGAACATAGAAAAATGATATGAGTCCAAGTGCAAGCGTGGTGTTAAGATCACTGGTTGGTTCTTCTACCCAGGGAACTAAGACGTTAATAATATTGCATAGAAGTATAAAGATGAATAATGAAGTTACGAATGCAAAATGATTAAAGTTAAAGTGCCCAATAGATTGTTCTGTCAGATCCATAAAATAA
>CAZJQM010000161.1:0-2017 GCA_964548355.1 uncultured Pseudomonadota bacterium | reverse complement strand
AGATAAGCGAGGTTATAAATATCCTGAATCAGAACAAATACTAGCAATTCAACAGTCAAATCCTTGGCTTGTAGCTAAATTTGATAAACAACGAGACATCTTAATAGGATATTGGGTAGGCTCGCGTATTGGTCTTTTAGGTATGATGCATACGCTTATACATTGGGCTCATAAAAGATTGAAAACGCGAAATGATAAGAAAGTTAGTCCTGTGCAGGAGCTTGCCTAGGATTCTTAAATGTCCCGTCAAAATAAACGATATGGATTGGTTTTTTTGTGTTGCGCGTCCAATATCTTTGCTGTGGTACGTTGGGAACTAATTGATCTAAAGCAACTGATCCTTTTTCAGGAGATTGTTCATAGTTGATAAGTCCCAAAATTATAATGGCAACAATGATAGCAGCTGGAATAGCTATTTCGGCGACACATTCTTGCATTTTCTCAAATCTACTTTTTTGTTCAGTAGGGTGTTCAAGAGCAGAAAGGTTTATAGGAAGCAAGCAAACTGCCACAAAAAGCCATAAGAAGATAATATTTTTTAAACTTTTCATAGTAACCTCAGAATGTTTATATTTATAAATAAATATGCCATTTTTTATCCAAACTCTCAAAAGGTATAGGTTCTAGCTCATATCTATCTCTTTCATATGCCCCATGAATTTTACTACTCTTAATCAAAGCACTATTGTTTTTTAATAGCTTTAGTGTTTATAAAAAGATAAGGAGTTGTATGTATAAAAAGCTACTGTTAATGGCGATGTCTGGTTGCAGCTTACTATATGCTGTGGATGAAAAAGATAAAAGAAAGCCTGTTTTAAGACCACAAGAAAGATCCGTTATCATAGAAGAAAAAGCGAATACATATTCTATCAAACTGTATGGTGCTAGCTATGGAAAAGAGCTTTTTATGCATGGATCTGCATATTTAGATTCTATTTCATACACCAAAATGAATGTGCTGGGTGATGTGGCAATAAAAAATTCTATGGTTTCTGATGATGCTAAAATCATGGGTGAACTGGCTGCTCATAAAACTACGTTTGGCGGTACGGTTAAAGTGCAGGGACCAGTAGCTGCAAGTTCTTCCAAGTTTAAAAAATCATTATTTGTAGTAGGTAATGTTCTGCTTATTAATTCACAAGCCCAGGATCTTATTATTGAACCAAAGTCACCCAATGATATTGTTAATGTTTATCTAGAAGGTTGGACATCGGTTACTGGTAATATCACGTTCAAAGGTGGCAATTGTACAGTATTTGTTTCTCGTGGAGCGCGATTTAACGGTGACATTGTAAATGGGAAAATATATAGGCAATAATATGCCATAGATGGCATGTAGATTCTTATTCTTTTAATTTTGTGTGAGGGGGTTACATGAAAAATAGGTTACTTGCATTGATGAGTACATTGTTTCTTACAAAATTTGTCTTTTCGGGTAATCCTTCGCCAACACCTTCACCAATTACAGTTCAATCTGCAGTGAATTCTTCGTTAGTTAGCCAAACTCCAGAAAACGAAGAAGAACTGGAATTAGATCAGGAACCATATGAAGCTGCAGTTATCTATAATTATCAACGATTTACACGTAATCAACTTCTTCAAGAACTGAGTATGCAATATGCGCGCGTTGATGAAATATCAGAAGAGCTTAATGATGTTAACCGGCAAACAAATGGCATGAAAGACAAGGTAATACAAATTGCTCTGCAATTAGCGGACACGGAAAAACAAACAATAGCAAAAAGTGAAGAGATCATTGGATATCAAGAAAAATTAAATGAAAAGTTAGAAGAAATGCGCAATCTTGAACAAGAGATTTATAAACTTACAAATCAAGTGCAAAGTAAGGATGCCCTGCTTCAAAAAGAAATTACATCCCATGAACATCTACAACGCATGTATATTGTGCAAGCGCTTATTATTGGTATCGTTATTGGATTGCTGATATTCAGAATTATATGGCTTTATGCTGCGCAGCATAATTTAAAAAGTGCTGAAAGTAGCCTTAAAGCATCCC
>CAZJQM010000160.1:0-2018 GCA_964548355.1 uncultured Pseudomonadota bacterium | reverse complement strand
GTAGCTAATCCATCTACATAACGGTTAAACATACAAAATGCTGCAGCAATTAACACGGTATCATGGATTTCTTTATCAGTTGCGCCTTGTGCTTGTGCTTGGGCAATTTGTTCTTCAGTTACCAGACTACCACTTTGCTGAACACTACCAGCGATGGTTAGTAATGATTTCATTTTATCTGAAATAGGGGCTGCATTCATATCATGTAACACAGCATCAATAATAGTAGTATCGATGCCTAAATGTTCAGCTGCAGCAATGTGTGAGTTGCGGCAAAATGTACATTCATTTAAAGATGAAACATAGCCAGCAATAAGTTCGCGTTCACCTTCTGACAACGTTGATTCACCACGCAACAAAACTTTTGCCAACATTCTCAGAGGCTTTGCACTTTCAGGTGAATATACAAATAAGCTACTGATGCCAGGAATGCCTTCAGGCAGATCAATATGGGGCTTTCGTGCAAGGCTATATGAAAAGCATACTAAAGAACTTAATAAAATGATTTTAGAATTTTTCATGTGATACTCCTTAAAATTTATCAGCATAATTATATATCAATTTTCATACCATCATAGCCCACTATAATTTCAACTTCATTTTCTTTGCCAAGTTTTTTAAGAGTAGTTTGAGCTTTTGGTATATCTTTGTAAAACCATGAACCAAAATGAATAAGAACAATTTTATCAGTAAAATTTTTAAAGAGTGAAATTAAATTGGGCACACCTGTATGTCCGTACATACAATCATTTTTTTGACGAATTAAACCCCTTTGGGTTATAAACCTAGCTTCGGTAATGACCATATCCAGATTTTTTAATTTGTGATGATATTTTTTTTCTATCCATATCATGTCACCAGTGTATAACAATCTCTTTTTATCATGCTCAATTAAATATGCATTTGATTTAACGTTAAGACTATGAATGGTCGGGATAGGCGTGATCTTGTACCTATCGAGCTGAAATGGTTTGTTGGTTATATGAATCTTCACTTTATCATATTGTTCAGGCGCATAGATGGGAATATCAGTATCTGGTTGTTTGTGGTGACGTACAAAATAGGCATGGTCAGGGTGCAAATGAGTGATTAAAATATATTCTGGCTTTTCTTTTAAAAACCTTTTATCACCAAGATCAAGCAAGAAAGTATTATCAACAAGCACGCCTGATTTTTTTGAATGATATGGCGCAGATTCTTCTATTTCACCACGCGTGCCTAAAATTTTAATTTTCATATTCTATTAATAATCGATTAAAATAAAATTACTATTCTATACTTTAAAGATATATCATGAGAAAAATTTTTTGGGAAAATCCCTATCAAACCAAGTTAACAACTAAATGGGCAGAATATTCTTAATTACCTTTCTCTTTATTCATTTCATTGGCTATGAAGCACTATTTCAGGAAATTTATGCCACTTGATCTTAAGAAACTATTATAGCTCTCGTATTTCTTAAATTTGGTCCCAATAGCCTTAGCTTTCTTCTTAAGGTATAATCCTTATGGCAACGAGGTTTTTTCAATAAATGGAAATACTATGAACAAACAGCTCATCTTCCTTTTCACACTACTGTTTTCACCCGCTATCTATCCCATGAACAATAATAATGCACAATGGGATCAATTATCTTCGCTTTTTGAGAAAATATGGTTTCGTCATCAAAATGATTTTGGATTTTCCCGCAATGCCTTATTTGATGGAGGGCTTAATGCTAAAAATACGCAAGAAGAATCAATTCTTGAAGCAGCAGCTCGGATTAAAGAATGGAAGCTTGTGCAATTATTAATACTTTGTGGCGCTGATGTAAATTATCAAAGAATGGTGGGTCGACCTACAGGTTCTATACTGCATCAAGCGACTTTGGCTGGTAAGTCAGAAATAGTAAAACTTCTTTTAGAACATGGTGCTAAGATAGACTGTTGTAACTTTCAACATCAAACTCCTCTGGATGTCGCAGATCAAGGATCTGAAGATTCAAAAGGTTCATTGAAAAGTAAGTATCAACAAATAGA
>CAZJQM010000159.1:0-2036 GCA_964548355.1 uncultured Pseudomonadota bacterium | reverse complement strand
CATCTTTGATACTTACGTTTAACCGGCGCGTTCCTTTTGCATCCTTTTTATAACATAAAGCACGATGGGATGCTAAAGCAGCTAGTATGGGCAACCCAGACAGACTTGATATTCCATCGAACGCTCCTCAATACTTTTTTATGGCATTTGCAGGAATAATGTCTGCTTATTGTTGGTACAAAGCATATGAAAAAAATAATGACAAGAACGAGAAGTCTAAAAACAAAATATCAGTCGTGGTTGCATAACAACAATTGTTCTCAAATTCTCAAACCTGTGAAACAACTTTCAAAAAGTAATCTACTTCTTCAATCGTATTATAGAAATAAAAACTAGCACGTACTGATGCGTCAAGGCCAAAGCTTTGTGCAAGTGGCTGTGCACAATGGTGACCTGCACGCACGCAGATACCATGCTTATCGAGATATGCTGCAACATCATGCGCATGAATATCATCTACTATAAAACTTATTAAATGCCCAGATTTTTTAAGATCTTCTAGTGGTCCTAATAGTTTCACTTTGGGAATTTTGGACAGACCTTCGATAGCATGTGCTGTGAGCTGCTGTGGAATGTTTTTAGTTTTAGAATCATCTAATAATTGTTCTAAGAATGTTATTGCAGCACCCAGTCCAATCACTTGTGCAATTGGCGGTGTGCCAGCTTCAAATTTGCGTGGACCTTTGAGCCATGTTGCATGTTGATAGTTCGCTTCATAGACCATGCCACCGCCATATTGATACGGTTGCATATACTGCTGAACATTTTCAGACGCATAAAGAATACCGACACCGGTTGGTCCCATCATCTTATGAGCGGAAAATACCAGAAAATCACAATTCAACTTTTGTATATCAATGCGTTTGTAAGGCGCTGATTGTGCAGCATCTACTAAAACACGTGCTTTAACGTTATGTGCGTATTGAGCAATACGTGCAACATCAATGTCAGTGCCCAAAAAGTTTGAAGTGTGCACAATAGCTACTAATTTAGTTTTAGGAGTTATGAGTTGTTGTCCAGCATCATAATCTAAGCTGCCGTCCGTGAGTAATGGAATAATTTTTAACACTGCCTTTTTTTCAAGACACAGTTGTTGCCAAGGGAGCAAGTTTGAATGATGCTCTAGCGCTGTAATGACAATTTCATCCGCAGCATTGATATGGTGACGCGCCCATGAAGAAGCTACTAAATTAATACCTTCGGTTGCACCACTGGTAAAAATAATTTCTGATGGTTTTGCATTAATAAAGCGAGCAACTTGTGTTCTGACATTTTCAAACAGTTCAGTTGCATGTTCCGCACGTGCATAAATCCCACGATGAATAGGCGCATTTTCAGATTCATAAAAATGAGTAATCGCATCAATAACAACTTGTGGCTTTTGGGTCGTGGCTGCATTATCAAAATAAACCAATGGACGCCCATCAGTTTTTTTTAAAAAGGGAAATTGGTTTCTTAAAACATGCATGACAATACCTTTGCCTGTCCGGCGTAGCTTTAGCGTAGACGGAACCACCCATCACGAACCGCACCATGCGGGATTACATTATTGATTTCATCAAAAAAAGCTGCTGTAAGCAAATGCCTCGCTTGGTCTGGGTGAATTCCACGGCTTTGTAAGTAGGCAAGATGCTCTTCGCTCAGCGAAGCATTCGCAGTCCCATGCTTGCAGCTCACACTGTCAGCGATCACCTCTAAACTGGGAATTGAGGTTGTACGTGCTTGAGGGCTGAGCATCAGGTTTTTATTATATTGCGAGGCAGAAGTATGTTGTGCTTTTTCATCAACGATAATCGTTCCTCGGTAATCGAATGTAGACACATCATAGAGCATGGTTTTAATAAGAACTGAACTCTGAGCACTCGGTTCTTTATGCCGCTGCGTCGTCAGACATTCAATTTTATTGGTACCCGCAAGTAATAAAGCACCTTTAACATCAAGTTTGGCATGTTGGTAAAGAAGAAAATCGCATGTAATTTTTTGGGTTATACCATGCATTAAGATAATAAGCTTGCATGTAGCATACGTATCAACGC
>CAZJQM010000158.1:0-2090 GCA_964548355.1 uncultured Pseudomonadota bacterium | reverse complement strand
CCCTTTGTTTGGCTTTTAATTATGATGTTATTGTTTGAAATAATTGCTACTACATTTATATGGTTTTCGTTATGAGCATGACACTGTTTGGCATTACCTGGTCATATCTACAGGCTTTATACTTTTTCCCTCTTTTGATTGCGGCAATTATCCTTATGACTCGCCGCTATCAGATGGTCGCTCGCGTGATCGCCTCATTTAAATCACAGCGCCAAAAACTTTTATTTTCCCACAATCTGCGCACTCGTTCACTTATTAAACTTATTCTTATGTGCATGGGACTTACAGCATTATTTCTTACATTGCTTCATCCGCAATGGGGCAAAAAAGAAGAAAATATCGTTCAAGAAGGAAGAGATTTATTTATTGCGCTTGATATTTCGCGCAGTATGTTAGCCCAAGATATTAAGCCTAACCGTCTGACATGCGCTAAACAAAAGATTAAACGACTTACAGAACTTCTTGATTGTGAGCGAGTAGGGCTTCTACTTTTTTCTGGTTCTTCCTTTGTGCAATGTCCATTGACCCATGATTATGGAGCATTTCATATGTTCTTAGATACTGTTGATGCTGAAACTATTTCGTCAGGTACCACAGCTCTTGATCAAGCAATAAATAAAGTAGTAACCATTTTTGGTTCAATGCCCGCAAAGAAAAATAAGTTGCTGGTGATTTTTACTGATGGTGAAGATTTTTCAAGCAACTTGGCTGATATTAAGCAAAAAGCGCAAGCAATAGGACTTCATATTTTTACTATTGGCGTTGGTACAGCACAAGGCGCTCCTATACCATTATTTGATGAACGTGGAAAACAGCAGGGTGTGCAGCATGATGCTAAAGGTGCGATTGTTATTTCCCGTATGAATGAAGGCATTTTAAAAACACTGTCCCGAGACACTGGTGCTCAATATATTAAATCAACACCAAATAATACAGATATTGAGCGTTTAGTTGAAATTGTCCATGCCTATGAAAAAGAAAAGTTAGAAGATAAAAAATTTGAGCGAAGTGAAGAACAATATCCGTGGTTTTTATGCATGAGCTTTATCTGCTTTATTCTCGAATGGATCCTATGAAGAGCATTGTATTATTAATTATGTGCGCAACTTCAATTACTCAAGCCCATGTTGGTACGTATCTGCTCAGTGCTTTGAATCAGTATCGTGCGACACGTGCATATCAGCGCGATGATTTTAATGCTGCGCAACAACTACTTGAGCGGGGATTAGTTGATTACCCTCATGACAGTAAACTCAATTACAATCTTGGCTGTGCCTATCACAAACAAAAAAAAGAAGAACAAGCTCAAGAATGTTTTAAACGTGCTGTAGATGCATCAGATATGCACTTAAAGGAACATGCATATTTTAATATGGCAAACAGTTATGTTGCTCTTGAAAAACTGGATGATGCTATTGCTGCGTATGAACAGGTGCTTGCTTTAAATCAGAACAATGAACAAGCAAAGCATAATCTTGAGATGATAAAAAAGAGAAAACAAGAACAGCAGCAGCAAAAGCAGAAAGATGATAAGAAAAAAGATCAGAAGGATGATAAACAGGATAATCAAGATAAGAATCAAAACTCTGAAAATAATCAGCAAGATAGTCAGCAGGGTGATAATCCACAGAATAAAGACTCTCAAGATAATAATTCATCTGATGATAAACAAAACAAGGATGAAAAAAACAAAGATAAAGACCAGCAGTCAAAACCACAGCCTCAAGATGCTGATCAACAAAATAAACAACCAGATAAAAACAAAGATCAGCAAGGGTCTTCGGGACAAGATAATCGTCAACAGCAAGAAAAAAAACAACAACAGGGCGCTCCTGGTGATGAACGCAAAAATGAATTGCAAGACAAATCTGTTAATGCTAAATATGATAAACATGCCGGAAACGAAAAGCTTGATAAACATCTGCAGCTCGTACTTATGCAGGCTGAAAAGAATGATGAAGAACAGTATAAAAAAATGATTAAGGCCCATGTTAAAAAAGAAATGCCAGCTCAGCCTGGCCAAAAAAATGGGTAATATAGGTGCGCAGTCTATAATTATCTGTACAACATGGTTTATCGCAGAACCTAGT
>CAZJQM010000157.1:0-2148 GCA_964548355.1 uncultured Pseudomonadota bacterium | reverse complement strand
TGCTGCAGCTTTATCTCCGGCTAAAGATGTGGAAGTGGAACTTGATGAGGATAACAAGGTAGCCAAAGTGAAGGTTGCTGACAGTCAGCTGTCTTTGGCAATTGGAAAAGGTGGCCAGAATGTCCGTTTGGCAGCTAAGCTAACTGGCTGGAAGATTGATATAGAGGGGAATGGGGAGTCTCAAGTTGAGGAGTCAGTGGGAGACAAGGATAGTGTTAAGACGGTTGAGGAAAAGATAGAGCAAAAGGAAGATTCTGCACCACAGGATGACGCAGCACAAGCAGCCCAGGTGGCGGATGATACACAGACTGTGCCACAGACTTCAGATGATACAGCACAGGAGGCAGTAGAAGAAGTAGAGAAAAATGTGGATAAGGCTATGGAGGAAGAGTCACAGGATGGGGCAGTGGTTGAGGAGCCAACTCCTGAGGAGGCAGCTGTGGCTGCAGCTGATGCTGAAAAAGATATAGCTGAGGAAGATGCTAATAGCGATGGTAGTGATGCAGGTGATGGGGTGGCTCCGGATGCTGAGTTTAATGAAGTTGAGAAAGAGAGAGAGGAAAAACTAGCTGAGGAAAAGGGTGAAGAGGCTAAAGATAGCAATAAGCAAGATGAATAACCAATTGAACATAATCAAAATCGTATTTATTTGAAATATCGAACAAATGCCCTGCATTATTACGTTGCTTTTTGAATGTCTCATCACATAAAACATATTCTGTGTTTGTATCTTTGTCTTTATAAACCACTTTTACCGATTCGATAAAATGTTGGGTGAGATCTTTTGATGATTTATGTTCGACTACTATTTGAATGTGAGAACCGCCCAGCATTTCTTTTTTTTCGTAGGCACGAATATCTCTTGGTGGATCTGCAAGAACAGAGCAGCTAATTGAAAGAACAATGAGCGTGGAAAAAAACTTTATGCTATTCATCTTTAACTCCTTATATAGTTATAAAAAAGTATATAAGCGCTCGGGAAATCAAATCAATACATTAGTGAGATGTCGTACCTGGAGCATTTTGAACAGTTATTTCTTTTGTTAACGAATTCCCTTTGCTACACGTTGCAACAACTGAAATTTTTTCACCCACGTTAATCGTATGTTGTTGATTATCTAATGTTACGTTGTTGGGTGCAAATATAGTAACGGTATATGGATTAGGTTGATGCTTATAAGTAGTCTCATACAGCAATATATCGTTATAATGAACTGAAATCTTGTTAAGATAATCGGATTGCGGGCCGCCTTCTACGCAAGAATGCATGATCATAATTTGAATAGCATCACCTATATCATAAGCTTCTATTTTAGATGGAGTAGTTGCAAAAGCTGCTATTTGAAATAGGCAGATAAATAAACCTAATAGATACTTTTGCATTAGTCTTCGTCCTCATCATATGAATAACGACGTGTAGATGTTTGATTAATAGAATCTCTAATATATTCAATTAATGATTCAACTGGAACGTATAAGGCAAATGCGCGCATGCATGTTGGGACTTTCTCAGGGCTGGCACAATAATGCAAATCTCTACACTGATGCGGTAGCCAATTAACTACGGTATTTATTATATTACGTGTCCTTTCTGCATCGGCTATGCCTATTGCCCCGGCAGATATAAAAAGACTTTTGCCAATTTTTCTTAATGGTGAAATATTGAAAATATCACCAGTTGCATAGGAAGCTATACCTGCAACTGCGAGTTTTGTAATACCGTCAGACGCATGGCAAATAAAGCCATTGTGAGAATTAAATGCCCCATTAACAACTAAAGCAGCAATAACGTAACCTGCTACTTTTGCCGCAGTGGTCAAATTATGAGCTGATTGTACAACATGACGTTTTCTTGCCTCAACATTGGGACATGCTATAAGTAAAAGTGTTAACAAGGATGATAACTTATAACTAGACATGATATATCCTTTATATGATATTTTTATAGTAGAACGCTCACAGTTTAATATGTGTAAGGTCGTTGTCAATTAACATTCTGGAATTTAAAAAAGGCTTATCATGAAAGTTGTTAGATTGATTTTCTCTGTTTTGTTATTAGTTATCATGAAGGCACATTTTCTTGTAGGAATGGAATGTGAAGATGACACATATTTTAAACTCCCTGATCCTGATAGTATGGTGATACAG
>CAZJQM010000156.1:0-2211 GCA_964548355.1 uncultured Pseudomonadota bacterium | reverse complement strand
CTCTAAACATATGTTCACCAATATTTGAGAATAAATATATTTTATAGCCTAGTTCTTTGAGTGATTTAATAATGTTAAATGTGCCCACAATAGGAACTTGTGCATTACCGATTGCAAAAAGTGAATGGCGAATCGGTTTAATGTCAGCGTATTTGGCAGCTAAGGAATTTACCATGTCTTCAAAGATGGTGGTGCTAAAGAGCGTTATAAAGTCGATTAAAAACCATGGTTTTAGAACATCTTTAAGAACCATGAGCTTATGGGGAGTTTGAAGAACTTCCTTTAATCCTTTTTTAAAGTCAGGTGTTACGAGTACGTCATGGAAATCGAAAGCAAATACGGTTGTTGATGGATCGACCTTAATGGAAGGCTTTTCATAATTGAGTATGGTCCATTCTTGGATTTTGTTTACAAAACAATACGAAAGAAAGCTGGTACTCAATCCCCAGGCCAATGGATTTTGCATTTTGAATGATGTGTAAACGCAGGCAGGTAACAGAAGCTTTTCCAACACAGGTTCTGTCCTGGTTGGAAAAAGTATAAGAAAAAAACTTAATAAATATCTATTAACATAGTTCTTCAACTCTACTCCTCATGAGTTAACCTCATTTTTTAATAATAAGCTTAGTGGAGCAGAGTGAATATGGGCAAGATAATTATACTTTAAGGTTCAGGAGCTTAATCAGATCGATTTCATGATAGCCATCGATGATGATATCTGCTTCTTTGAGTAGTTCTGGTTTTTTTGAAGTATTAATACCGATACAATACATACCAGCAGCTTTAGCAGCTTTAATACCATGAGCAGAATCTTCTATGACCACGCATACTTCTGGTGGACAATTAAGCTGTTGTGCTGTGTGCAGGTAGATATCAGGATGTGGTTTTGGGTTTACAACATGGGTACTGTTGTAGATATGCTTACCAAAAAATTTATCTAACTTAAGTATCTGGTTAGTGATCTCTACCGTTGTTTGTCCAGCATTAGTTGCTATACCTGATTTAAGATTATACGAACGCAGTTTTGAGTGGAATTCCACAAATCCGTGTATAAATTTCACTTTTTGATATGTGCTATCAGCTAATTGCGTAAGCTCTTGTGCTAGCATTTCAACTGAATCTGCAAGACCCAATGCATCTTTAATTAATTGGCAGCTTGGTTTAACATGCAGACCATGAGTCTTTTCTTCAACGAGCTTGCGTTGTTGAGGGGTAAAACGAGCACCTTTTTTTTCTAAAAGAAGCTCAGTAGCTTTTTCCCATACGCCGCCGGTATCAATAATGGTACCATCCATATCAAAAATAATTGCTTTATATTTCATTTAAATTAAACCTTTCATTAAAATTTTATCATTGAATAACGTGCAGGCTTACAATGGAATGATCATGTGTTAAACTAGTGCCCAAATTATTGAATTATTTTTCTGGAGCAGGGCATGTTTAATTCTCATTATATTAACCGTGTTATTCATATTCTTATTTCTCTTAGTGTACTTCAATTAGCATCGTTTTTTAAAGTAAGTTATATAATTGGTTCCAAAATAACCTTCTTTTCTGCAGCTGATTTTGTCAGCCCATTAGTTGGGGCTTTTGGCAGCTGGGGCTTAGTAATTTCAGCTTTTTCATTACGTTCTCTAGCTTTTGGAGCATATCCTTGGCTGCATATTTTTAAGCATCTTCCAACATGTGTAGGTGCGCTTTATTGGTCAACTCAATCATTTATTATACGATGCATGCTGCCAACTCTTTGTATACTACTCTTTGTAATTCATCCTACTGGCTCCCAAGCATATGTTTATTCTTTCTACTGGCTTATACCTATAGTTCTTTATGCAATTAATGCTCAAGGAATAATGGCACAGGCATTGGGAAGTACATTTGTTACTCATGCCGTAGGTTCTGTAATCTGGTTGTATACAGTGCCTATGACCGCAGAACTGTGGTTAGGATTAATCCCTGTTGTAGCAGTAGAACGCTTGGTTGCAGCAGTTGCTATGACAGTCATCTATAAAATGTCAGAATATATAGTAGTTTACACAAAAAAAGCCTGGTTCACAAAGGCATACGAGCTATGATCAAACACCTTGCGCTTGTTATGGACGGCAATCGTCGTTGGGCTAAAAATCAAGGTCTTAAGCCCTGGATTGGCCACAGTAACGGAATGGATGCTGTTAAGCACTCTGTCGAGTTCTGCATAGAGAAAAAGATACC
>CAZJQM010000155.1:0-2232 GCA_964548355.1 uncultured Pseudomonadota bacterium | reverse complement strand
TTTTAATTCAAGTTTTTGTTAAAAAATCTTCGAATCTTCTAATTGAGCAAGAAGCTGTTCTTGTTCATGCATAGAATAAAGTGGAAATGCTATGAGCAATGCGATAAAGAATTTTAATTTCATGAAACCTCCGCAGTATTTTTACAATAAAGGTCATTGTACTGGAACTTGTATAACCATGCAATATTGAGTTATGCGAGCAATGAGAGCATCTTTAATTGATTGCTCATAATGGGTTGTACAATCCTTATTAAGTAGAAGAACAAACGGACTTTGTTTATTCTTTAGGCATCCCATGAGTGCTTTATCAGGGGTATATTTCAATACATCAAGAACCATCCATGACGGCACTTTCTGAATCGTCCTTTCCACACAAATTGTTTTGTCTGCCCTTCTAAAACTCAAATCAGTTATAGGAAGAAGTATATCTATTATTCTTCTGAGATTTTCAGCATTAGTTATCTGTTGATGCGGATTGGTAGGAGGCAAGGCCATTCCTAACTTGCTGTAAGCATCAAGAGCTTGATCTAAAGGCACATCTTTGTGGCAATTGACTATATTTGCATTTGCTCTCCATTTAAGAAGTACGTTTACAAGTCGAGATGAAGGGAATCGATAGCTAACTGCTTCATGTAAAAGAGTCCTGTAATAGTAATTATGCAAGTACCTATTAACTTTACCTATGCGTGTATAATTAAAGCCTAGACCTACTGCATTTATGGCCGCTTGAATGATAATACGTTCTTGCTCTTTGTAAGATTCTATCATGTATTTAATTAAGGGAATAATCTCTTTATTTTGGCCCATCATTTTTACGCATAGAAAGATATCACGCCTAATTTTCTCTGGATTTTTATCAAAGTTTTGAACTTCATCACAATCTGAAAGAACGTTATAAGCATACATTTTGGTTATGATCGGTAAATGAATCGTTTTTAAGTCTGATATTCCCGGTACCAATCGAGGTTCTATCCTTTTTAAGGAAAGCATCATTGCTATTAATCGATCTTTGCTGGAGATCTTTTTATCAGTTACGCCAGGTGAGGAATTGTTCATGGGATAAAGAGGAAAAGTTAACAGGATCAGGACAAATAGTTTTAATTTCATATAACCTCATTATGAATTTACAGTACATTTACTGCTTTCCTAAATAAAAACGAGCGATTGCAATCCCGTTAAACCATCCAAGACTGGCCAATGTGATCCATAGGTGGCTGATGCCGTAACTCATGAGTGGTAATGGAATGCCCACAGCTGGCAAGAGCTGTAGAATCATACACAAGTTAATGAGTGTGGAAATAACAATGTGAATCACTAGCCCGCAGGCAAGAAGCTGTGCAAAAAAATTGGGGATGGTAGTGATCACATAAAATAATCGAATGAATAAAAGTAGAAATAATAGAAGGGCAAGCATACAGCCGACAAAACCCCATTCTTCTGCAAGCACCGAGAAAATAAAATCGGTTCTGCTTTCTGGCAAGAATAAATATTTATTCTGAGTTCCCTTTAAAAACCCTTTGCCAAAAAAGCCACCAGATCCAATCGCGATTTTTGATTGTTCAATCTGATAACGTTCCTTGCGTCTGTCGCCTTGGCCTAGGAAAACGGTAATACGTTTTTTTTGATAATCTTTTAAGAAGCTCCACATTACAGGTGCGGTAATTAAAAACATCATAGCGCCTAAAATAAAAAACATGCGTGGCATGCCAGCTAACCACAAAAGAATAAGGCCAGAACACAGTAAAATAATAGCGGTACCTAAATCTGGTTGTTTAGCAATAAGAATAAAGCTCACACTTAAAATACCTAGCACAGGAACAAAATCCTTGAATGTATAATGCCCTGAGCTATTTTCAGTTTCAAAATAATGGGCAATAAATGCAGGGAAAAAAAGTTTAGCAACTTCTGAAGGCTGAAATTTAAATATAAATAAATTGATCCAACGCTTGCCACCCATGGCTATGCTTCCTTTAATCATGGTGAAAAGCAGTAAGATGATAATGGCAAAATAAATGAAATAGCCGATCCGCAAAAGCTTACGGTAATCCATAAAACAAAATGCAAAATAAATAACAAGCCCTGAACAAATACCAAATAATTGCTTTTTAAAAAATAACGAATAGGGTTGTGCCGCTGTATAGGTAGCGCTAAAAACAAAAAGTAAGCCAATAGCTGACAACAATAAGATGAGCACAAAACTGTACCAATCAAAATAACGAATATAACGTCGAT
>CAZJQM010000154.1:0-2236 GCA_964548355.1 uncultured Pseudomonadota bacterium | reverse complement strand
CTTTTTTCGTAAATTCAGACAGCATATCCAACTTATCAGCCTTCTCAATAAGCTCTAAAAATATATTACTGTAACGCGGCAACCAGGACAAAGCTGCCATTACGGCATCATCGGAAGAGAAACGCTCAGTAAGAACTTTATTATTATCATTCGTAACAGGCGGCACAGCAGCAACATCGAAAGGTTGTTGATGTTGAGCATCCTTCAACTCCATAGCAATAGTAGATGCATGTACTAGGAGAGATAAAACAACAACATTAAAGATATGTACCATACATTATTTCCCAGTAGCTGCTTGTTCAAGTCGCTCACTCAGCAAATGGCAGCGATAAGCAAGAAGACGATACTCATCAAGCAATTGTTGTTGTTCTTGAAGAGAACTTTTAGGGTATCGTTTTACACGTGGATTCAATGAATCTAAAGATCCTGACATGTGTTTATGGGCGATGCTACCTGCATTTGATTTACGTGAAAATGCATATACGGCTTCTGGTGCCTTAGTTTCTTGAACATCTCGTGCATCAGTATTTAATCCTTTAGGAATACATTTGCCGTCTGTTATGCCATCTTCTACAGAAGGTGCATTGTCAAATTCCATAGCTACAGCGTATGAACATGTTAATAACAAAAACGAAAGAAAAATGGATGACAATTGTTTCATGAAGGTAACCTCTAAAAAATGTATATATTAAACATCTCCATCATAACTACTCATCTTTTTTATTTACTAGGCTCATGAGCTTTTTCGTCTTTCATTATCTGCCCATACCCTTTCAATTCAGGTTTTAATGCTAGAATAAGAGCAACATATTCTTGCATAGATAACTCACGTGCAGGACCTTCGCACTCAATCAAATATGCTTTTATTACACTCTTAATCTTGTTGGTAACTGGATCTACAAAAGAAATGTTTCTGCTATTTTTAGGATCTTCTTGTCCGGTCCCGACTTTTTTTCCTAAGCCTCCTGTGGCCCAATATTTATCTCGCGGTACCGGCACATAATATTTAATTGCCGATGCAGCTTGCTTTGGATCTACGCTTTTTCTTTTTGATTCTAGTTCCATGCACTGGAGCTGAACCATCCACACAACAATAAGAATAGAATATATTAAATGTTTCATAAATAACCTCAAACCTAGTTGTTAATACTTAATTAAGAATAACCTGTTTTTACTTATGCCACAATTGTTGGTGTGATGAAAATAAGCATCTGATTATCTTCTTTAGAGCGTTGACTACTTCTAAAAATGCGCCCGATGAGCGGTAATTTTGCTAAAATAGGCATTTCACTTGTACCAGTTTCATCGCGGTTAAGCATCAAGCCACCAATCACTGTTGTCTGCCCACTACGTAGCGTAACCTTATTTTTGGTACGAATTTTTTTAATAACCGGAGCTTGATCAGTTGGGACATTTTCAGCAATTGATGAATCTTCTACCCATATATCAAGTTGTGCCGATTTACGGTCAGGACTTACAATGGGCCGAACATTTAAAATGGTACCAATATCTTGATAATTCACCGTTTGCACATTGCGCAGCTTACCTTGAACCATATCTTCAACCATTGTTTTAATAGGAATACTTTTGCCAATTAAAATTTCTGCAGTTTCATTGTGGCTAGTCAATACCGATGGTTTTAATAAAATTTTTGCCTTTGATTCGTTTTCAGCAGCACGAAGATCAACATTAAGACGTTGCAAACTTAAGTCTGAACCACCAAAAACAAATGGTATACGTAAAGTATTCGTCGCTTTATTAAACAAATTGAGTGCATATACATCAGATGAACCTGTTGGAGAATTCTTAGGTGCCACTCCAACGCCAAGAAATTCAAATCCTCTACCAACAGAAGATGCTTTATTATAAATTCCTGACCAGTTAAAACCTAGCTGATGTTCATATTTGCGATCTACAACTGCGACCAATGCATCAATACGCACTTGTGCAATTGAAAAATCTATCTCGCGTAAAAATTGTTCCATTTTTTGAATATGCTTTTTTGTTCCATGTACAAAAACTTTTTTACTTTCTAAATCGATAGAGCAATAGCTAAGATCACTTTTTTGAATCTTGGTAATACGCTGCCACATCTCTTCTACTTTATGCTTGAGCGGTTCATCACAACGCACATGATTTAAAGAAAAAACTTTATCTATAAACTGATCGCCATATAAAGCTTTGAGATGTTGAGCTATTTTGTCATGCAAACCAATGCGCCATACATTGCACTGTT
>CAZJQM010000153.1:0-2237 GCA_964548355.1 uncultured Pseudomonadota bacterium | reverse complement strand
TAAAATCTCTAGCTGATTTTGAAGATAACCCAGTTGTTGATTGAGATCATGAATTTCAGATGCATACAATTCTGCTAGCTCCTGATCTTGATTCTCTTGTGCCTGGGCCATTGTTTGACTCAGATTATTTTCAATCAAGCTAATTTCAGCATGCTTTGAAAGCAATGTAGAAAGATAGGAATGTTCTTTTTGATAGATATGGCGTTTAGAATTATCAAGAGCTGGGGATGCCAGCTCTTGTGTTAATTCATCATATCTGTGTTGAATATCTGCCCAGATGGACATAGTGGCTCCTAGAGGTTAGGAACCTTTTTTGAACTTCTTATAACGTTGTTCAAACTTCTCGATACGACCAGCTGTATCTACAAACTTTTCAGCACCTGTAAAAAACGGGTGACAGTGAGAACAAATGGTTGTTCTGATTTCATCTTTAGTAGAGCTGGTTAAAAACGAGTAGCCACATGCACAACGTGCAGTAACTTCATGTAATTCAGGGTGAATACCTTGTTTCATAATAATTCCTTTAGATTTTGCTCGAGCAATTGTAGAAATTATCTCTTAAAAGCGGCTTTTTGTAAAGCCATTATTCTCTAGTGGGTTTACTAATGATACCGATTATTGACACTCTTTCAACCGCTTATTTACAATTAGAATGAACCATAACACAAAATAGGACGAGCAATCATGAAAAAAAGCGCATTTTTAATCATATTTTTAACCATTTTGACTTTTACACCGGTACAAAGCTTTCTACAGACCCTCAAAGTCAAAGAACAAAAACCTACGTATTGCCCTTATGCTCATTGTTCCTCCCTCCTTATTGAGGGCAGAAAAGCATTGCGCAAGTCTTTGATCAAAAAGAACCATAATGACCAGTATTTTGATGATGCATCAGATATATTGGCGCAAGCCCATAACCTTGCCAAAGAAAAGCTTACTCCCTTTGAAATCATGATAACCACTCAACACGTACTTATCTTGAGCGCCATTGACGTAGAAAGAGTGAGAAGTTTTAAGCGAGATCGTTATGATACCCTAGACCGGCTACGATTAGCTCGTGATGTATTGGTAAAACATCTCAAGCAAGTTTCACAACCTGAAACGGCTAATTACCATCAAGCTTTTGATATCATGCAAAATTTACATTTAATCGTTGAAGTTTCGCTTAATCTTGCTGATAAGCAAAGTAACTACAATAGAGATAAAGCACGAAAATATAGAGGCTTTGCCCAAGAAACAACATTAATGATAAGCAAATGAAGCAAGCATGAAAAAGCACATATTCTTAATACTTATAGGTTTACTATCAGCACCACTCTATGCAATGTGGCAACCAGGTCCAAGTTCAATTAAATATCATATGCATCCAGCTACCATTTATAACAGAACTAATGCCGGCGATAACCAAAAATTTACATTTCCTATAACAATCACGTTTCTTGTAACAGGTCAAAAAGGGAATGTTGTTAAAACCATAAAAGTTCAGGCAACTAAATATTTAGAAGACAAAGCAGTCTTTACCCTTAAAGATTTAATTCATGATGACCAAGAACGGATGGGCCCGCTTAAATTTTTTATTGACACTTATCATGATATCGAAATTAGAGTTTTCAATATTGAATTTTTAGGTACAGGATTCACTTTTGAAGATAAAGATGTCCAACATTTTATAATTACAGGGAACAATTTAAATTCTCTGAAAATAAAACCAATCATAGAAAAAGAACTCATAAACCAACCAACTTATATAAATCCTTAACGCAACAAATAACGTGCTAATTTTACTGTACCTTCATGATGATCGGTAATATGTATCGATACGTACCCTATATTAAAAAGTTTTCGTATCTCAGTTTTGCAAGTCACAGCGGTTACAGTATTGGGACATTTCCAAATGAAAAGATGCACAGGTTTTTCATACGTAGGAAAATAATGCTTAACGTGTTCTGAGATATTGGTAACAAATGGATGCTCGCGACCCAGCACATAATGCGCTTGCTCTGAGCTAAAGTAGACTTTCGTATGATATTTAATACTGCCATACAAATTTAAAAGCTGTTTTATCTCTTTATCTTTCCCTTGAGCGCGTGGCCAAATGAGGACGATTAAACTTTTTTTCTCTTTCTTGCAATAGCTGTATGCAACTTCATTACTGATCATTCGAAATGTATTTGCCTGAGTTATGCAGGTGATAAGACTTAGACTAACAATAAGATATTTCATGCTTCCCCCCTCTT
>CAZJQM010000152.1:0-2238 GCA_964548355.1 uncultured Pseudomonadota bacterium | reverse complement strand
TTGTGTACTTCTACTATTGGTACCAATTTGTTTGATAGTTTAAATACATTGAATGCAACTATTTCTTTAACCGATCTTGCCTATAAAAATATGCATTGTGATGCAGTACAACTTACCCTAAAACCCGATCATGCGGGGCTTAAGGGTGCGTTAGACGTTACAATAACGCCGACTTGCATGCTTAACGGAACGTGCGAATTGAATTCTGGGCGATTATCAGTTGATATACATAACAGTCACATGGTGGCATTGCCATCTTCGTATTGGCAAATTCACCCTCATGATATTGCTTTATCAACAACATTATTCTCTGACTTAACGTGTGATAGTTCGTTTAATGTTAAAATGCACCATCGTGTATTGGATACGTATACCCAAGCCTTAGGCACGGTGCAAAAAAAAGAAAATCATATTACAGCACAAGGCAGTTTAGATTCTAAAACTGCCAAGATTGAACTTGCGCTTGAACCAGTACCTATGTTAAAGCACTGTGAAATAAAAGATAAAAACAATATTCTTGCCCAATGTAGAGGAACTCAAGAAGGCGGGGTACAGGGAACCATTAACTACGCACTTATACATTCATTATTACCTGATGCATACAAAGATTTACACGGGGAGGGCAAGCTCAGCGTAGCAGTTCGCCCTAATGCAGATGGATTAGTAGGATCTGTTGGTTTGTCAGAAGGGGTGATTAAGCTTCCTAAAATCTATAATTTTATTAATGCATTTAACGCCGATTTTGATTATCGATTTAAAGACAAACGGCTTGTGGTGAGTTCGCTGGCATGTAATTTGCATAGAGGCACTATTACAAGTAACCAGGCAACAGCACAATTTGATCCACAATATAATCTGAATTTTATGCACGTACCTTTAACATTTGATTCTTGTTTTTTAAGTTGGCAAAAGGATTTGTTTGCTATCGTTTCTGGCAGTCTTGTGTATAGAAAGCATGCAAATGTACCAGCATCAATTCATGGATTTATTCTTGCAGATAAAGCGCAGCTTAAAGGAAACTTATTTTCCTATGAGCTTCAAAAATCATTATTTATTCCAGGTCGGCAATCGAATAATTATTTTGATATTGATATGGATATTCATTGCATGACGCAAGAGCCGTTGCAGGTACAAACATCTTTCTTAGATGCTAAAGCCAAGGTTGATATCACTATACAAAAAAGCTTTGAAAATCCTCAGGTTTCAGGAACCATCGATGTTATTTCTGGTGAACTGAAATTCCCTTACAAGCCCTTAACCATTGCCCATGGCAAAATTATGATGACACCAGAGCAACTTGACGACCCATTAATAGAATTGACTGCCAAAAATAAAATTAAAAAATATGCGATTGGTATGCATGTATCAGGTTCATTAAAAGCTCCCCGCATTCACTGTGAGTCATCCCCAGACCTTACTGAAGCACAGATAATTTCATTGCTGCTTGCAGGTGCTGATGATAGTTCGTTTAACTTACTGATGCCAACGCTTGTTATGCAAAACATGCAGCACATTATTTTAGGACCTGCGCAGACTGATTCAAAGTTAGCCACTTATTTTAATAGTTTGCTTAAGCCCTTAGCATTTGTGCGTATTGTTCCTCGGTTTAGTGATGAATCAGGAAGAGGCGGCCTGCGTGGGGCAATAGAAATAAACGTCAATGATAGGCTTACCGGGTTGATAGAAAAAAACTTTAGTCTTCCTGAAGATACAAAATTTGAAGTTGATTATGCATTGTCAGATGATGTGAGTATCCGTGGCATTAAAGATGAACATGGAGATTTAGGTGGCGAATTCGAAATGCGGTGGAAGTTCTAGCACCCCATTTGTGCCCCAATATTTCTACCTGTATAATAAGAAAGGTTATTCTATCAACGTTTATCACATCTTTGGAGGAGCTCCCTATGAATAAAATAATTGTGGCATGTTGTGTCTTTTTATATGCCTTTTCGCTTTCTGCGATGCAGCAGACAGAAGGGACTAGGGATCGGAGATTAAAAATTAATCATCGTGAGATAGCAAGACAAGAAAGAGCCCGAAAGCTTTCAGGCGATAACAATCCATCAATAGAGCCAGTTGCAGATCAAGAGATTGACCAAGATGAGGCGCAAAGAATGTTTGATGCAGTAGAGGGGTTGTCTGATTTAAAAAACATAGTAATTCATAATCATCAACTTTCGCCTCTTGAAGAAAACATATTTAAAAAAAAAAATTTTAAAATCATGTTTAAAAAGTTTA
>CAZJQM010000151.1:0-2260 GCA_964548355.1 uncultured Pseudomonadota bacterium | reverse complement strand
CGTCCACGAATCAACAAGACCTTTTACTTCGCTGTTACCAAGTTTTGATTTGGTTTGCCCTTCAAATTGTGCTTCAGGAATTTTCAAGTTAATAACGGCTACTAATCCTTCACGTACGTCTTCGCTTGAAAAACCTTCTTCATCTTTTTTAAGAACATTAAATTCGAGTGCTTTTTTATTACACACTTTGGTTAATGCTGATTTAAAACCAGCAACGTGCGTACCGCCGTCAGGAGTATGAATGCTGTTAACGAATGAAAAGACTTGCTCGCCAAAGCTGTCATTGTACTGAATGGCGATTTCAAGTTCGTTCTTGTCATCCCCTTTTTCAAGGTAAATAATTTCTGGGAATAAAGGTATTTTTTTAGCGTTGATATGTTCGATAAAAGAAACAATACCGCCTTCAAAATAAAATTCGTTGCTCTTATTATCGCGCTCATCCCAAATAGTGATTTTTAAACCTTTGTTCAAGAATGCTAATTGGCGTAGACGAGCTGATAATGTGTCAAAGCTGAGTGCAACTGTTTCTCTAAATATTTCTGGGTCTGGTGTAAAGCGTACATAGGTACCACGCTTGGTAGATTCCCCAATAACTTTAAGGGCTCCGAGTGGTTTGCCTTGTGCAAATGACATGGCATATGTTTTGCCGTTTGTAAATATCTCAAGGTCAAGGCGGGTAGATAGCGCGTTAACAACCGAAACACCCACACCGTGTAAACCACCTGAGAATTTATAGGCATCTTTATCAAACTTACCACCAGCATGCAGCTTGGTCATAACAACTTCTGCAGCAGATACTTTTTCTGTCGGGTGGATATCCGTTGGAATACCACGGCCATTGTCTTCTACAGAACAAGATCCATCTTTGTGCAGAATAACGTTAATGGTATCTGCGTGTCCTGCTAATGCTTCATCGACTGAGTTGTCGACAACTTCATAGACAAGATGATGTAAGCCTGCAGGGCCAGTAGACCCGATATACATAGCAGGTCGTTTACGAACAGCCTCTAAACCTTCCATTACGCGAATGGAAGCGGCGCTATATTCATGTTCAACTTTTTGTTTTTTAATTTTTTCGTCGTTGCTCATCTGAAAAACTCCTGGCCGGGCATTAGATATTAATGCTTTTTGGCGTCTTCTAATACATTAAAAATAAGTATACCTTAAACCTGCTTTTTTTCAATTTGTATAAGCTAAAAGTTGCTTATGTATTTGGTCATACCATAAAAATTCTGTGACTACCATAGCCCATTCTCTATAAGTCGATCAAGGATCTTACAACCAATCATTTTTCAACCATTTGCCTGCAGCATAAGACATGGCTAGACTATCCGGGCATTAAAACAAGGGTGCCGGATGACAGAGTCAAAAAAAGATCATCTTTTTTATATGAAAAAGGCCTTACAGCAGGCGCATAAAGCATTTGCAGCTAATGAAGTGCCTATCGGGGCAATTATTGTTGATAAGCAAGGAAATATCATTGGCCGTGGATATAATAAAGTGGAAAAGCTCAATTCCCAGTCAGCCCATGCTGAGGTACTGGCTATTAATAATGCTGGCAAAAAGCTGGAAGATTGGCGGCTTTTAGGCTGTTGGATGTACGTAACCTTAGAACCGTGCGCCATGTGTCTGCACCTCATCTTGTTGAGCCGTATGGAGGGGATAGTTTTTGGTGCATCTTCACCTTTATTTGGCTACCATCTTGACAAGGTTGGTACACTTTCGATATACAAGAACAGTCGTTTACCCTTAGAAGTGGTTTCCCGTGTAGGTGAGCAAGAATCTGCTCAATTACTAAAACAGTTTTTTAAAAAGAAAAGGAATATGAGTGACTGAAGCAGTAAAAGGCGCCGTTGCCAACCGAAAAGATTTGCAAAAAATCAAAGCGCAATTAATAGAACGTAAACGTCAATTAGAAGAAGAGCTTATCGACACATCTACTGAAAAATTCTCAGACGATCAGGTTCAAGATATTGGCGATCAAGCCTTATCATCAACCATGGAGGCTCTACGTGGTTCATTACAGGACAAAGAATTAGAAGAATATAGTATGATCCTTAAAGTGCTTGAAAAGATCGATAACGGCCAGTACGGCATTTGTACAGAATGTACCCAACCAATTTCAGAAAAAAGACTGAGCGTTTACCCTAATGCGACCCGCTGTTTAGCTTGCCAAGAAGCTCTAGAAGGCTAAACTATCAGGGTTGCCGATGTAGCTCAGTGGTAGAGCAACTGATTCGTAATCAGTAGGTCGTCGGTT
>CAZJQM010000150.1:0-2264 GCA_964548355.1 uncultured Pseudomonadota bacterium | reverse complement strand
GCTGCCTGGTTTTATAATATCATTGTACAATCAGGTGCTTGGTTTGCCTTTGAAGGCGCCAAAGTAGGGCAAGGTAGAGAGCAAGTTTTAGAATATTTGAAAGAGCACCCTGAAGTAGCTCAAAAAGTTGAAAAAGCCGTTTATAAGGCGATTGCTGCTATCCAACAACCCGTGCTTAAATAGTTACATCAATCAGGAGTAAGACCATTTTGAGAGAAAGAGAAAAGTTTAACCGAGCTCCGCAAGCTGGAGCGGACAATAGTGATTTACCTCTTACCAATGAGCAAATCAGATTTCCGCGTGTTCAATTAATCACCCATGAAGGTAAAAATGAAGGTGTTGTTTCTCGTTATGATGCCATGCGAATGGCACAGGAAGCAGGCCTTGATTTGGTGGTTATAGCAGATAATGGCGCTGAAGGCTTTCCTGTTGTAAAGATCATGGACTTTGGTAAAGCTTTATACGCTAAAAAGAAGAAACAAGCGGAAGCCAAAAAGCATCAAAAGGTTATCCAGGTCAAAGAAATTAAAATTCGTCCTAAGATTGGTGGCCATGATTTTCAAACTAAAATGAATCAGGCTATTCAGTTCTTAAAAGAAGGCAAAAAACTTAAGGTTACTCTTATGTTTAAGGGCCGTGAGTTAGTATTGCAGCAGGAGCGAGGTAAGGAAATTTTTGATAAAATTGATGCCGTATTTACTGATGCCGGCATTATTGTTATTCAAGAAAAAGATGCAAAATTGGGCCAATTATGGTCGCGAATCTATTATCTTAAGAAGTAAACAACTAAGGGTTTATATGCCAAAAATGAGAACGCACTCTGGTGCAAAAAAAAGATTCAAAAAAACTAAAAGTGGGCTCTTTAAAGTAACTAAGTCTTATAGAAGACATTTACTTACTAGCAAATCTGCTAAAAGAAAACGCAAGATGCGTACATCTAGCTATATACACGCATCTGATATGAGACACGTTGTCCATCTTTTACCATATCAATAAGCAACCGAAGATCGGTTTTTTAACTTACAAGGATACGCATGACGAGAATTAAACGCGGTGTGATGACCAAAAAAAGACACAAAAGAGTCTTGAAGCAAACCAAGGGTTATTGGGGTCAACGTAAAAATATTTTTAGACGCGCAAGTGAAACTCTTATCAGAGCAATGGCTTTTGCATACAAAGGTCGTAGGCTGAAAAAGAGAGATATGCGTGGCCTATTTATTACACGTATTGGTGCAGCAAGTAAATTGCATGGAATGCCATATAATAAATTTATGCATGGTCTTAAAAAAGCTAATATTCAACTTAATCGTAAGATGCTGAGCCAATTAGCAGTATACGAACCAGCAGCATTTGCAAAGCTTGTTGAACTAGCAAAATAATAGTCTCTCTTGACATGCGAAAGTCGGACTTACTACACTACCCTGTGTATTTGAAGTAAGACAATGAGGAGACTTACAATGGAATCTTTTGAAGCACTTGAAAAGAAAGTTGGACAGTTAATATCTGTTGTGCATGCTCTCAAAGCTGAAAATGCTGGCTTAAAAAAGAAGCTTGGCTTGCTTGAAAAAGATATTAATGAAGGAAATGCCAATATCAACAACCTTAATCAAGAACGTGAAAAAACTAAGCATTTAGTTGCGGGATTAATTAAGAATATTGATCAACTTGTTGCAAATAGTTGAAATTGCCATGACTAAAGATGCTAAGAAATATAAAATAACTATTTTCGGCGATTCTTTTACCATTGTAACTGATGAATCGGAAGAGCATATTATGCATGCTGCTTTGCGTGTTGAAACTCAGATGAAAGAGCTTGCTGAACGCCTAGGTGCTACCGATGTAAAGAGGCTGGCAATGCTAGCATCATTCCAGATTGTAAGTAAGTTGCTTCATCTTGAGCTTTATCTCGAGCAAGAAAATCAGCTCGCAAGTAAACTTCATGCAGAGATTGATAAAGCCTTAGAGCTCTAAGGTGTCCACGTCCCTCCTTCAAGATCCTTGTACCGTATGTAACAAAACCATGCAATTGTGCCTATGCATATTTTCTTGCTGTCTCTTTTAGGCAGCATATGGTTCATTTTTGTTACATTTTCCTTTGTTATAGAGACTCAATAGTAAAATTACGGTATTATAGAAGATATTTATTGATAGATATTGATTTATAAGGATTACAATGTTTGAAGGAATACCTCTCTTATATTCTGTGCTACTCATAGGTGGCATGGGCATAATCGTTGTTGGAGCTCTGCTTTTATACGCTCAAA
>CAZJQM010000149.1:0-2264 GCA_964548355.1 uncultured Pseudomonadota bacterium | reverse complement strand
AAAACAAAAACAAGAACAGGAACAACGCCTTACAACTGGAAGACAACGTCGCGAAGCAAAAACAATAACACGTCAAAGAGCTCAAGAATTTAAAAAACAATCAGAACAGCAACAAAAAGTAGAGGCGCAAGATATTAACCGTGTTATAGAAAAAACAAAAAAACAAAATGATCAATTATCTGCGCAGGCGGGCAGAGATGCATTTGAGAAAAAAATACAAAATTATAGAAATGCAATTAAAAATGATACAGAAATTCTTAACGCAACCAATATCAATTCTCAGCAAACATTGATGAACAACACTACTAAGTTGCTTAAAGATTATAATAACCTTTTTTATGAATCTATACCTCAATTTCTTGGATTTGAAAAACTAGGTCGTAATGGTATAAGCGATTTTTCTAAAAACTATGATGATCTAGTGAATTTAGCACAAGCTATACGTAACATAGACTCAAAAATTGAATCATCTAGCATATACAAAAGAGCAGAAGAATTATTAAGAAAGCAAGCAGCAAAAACATCTACTCCCGAAGGAATAGAGCTTTCTCAACTAACCCCTGCAGAACGGACAGAGCTTTCTAATATAAGAACCTTTGTAGACAATCTTAAGACAACGGATGATATTAAGCGATGGTTTTCAGAACAAGAATCGCAGCTTAGTTTGGCAGAAACAGATGGTAAAATTACTCTATATAGAGTATTAGCAATTCTTCAACCTGAGCGCGCTTTTGAACTCTCACAAAATCTCATTTCTCTGTTAGAAAACAAATTAAAAACAACAAAAGATAGTGAAGCTAAATTAAAGGTACAAGAAGAACTCGCTGATAGTTACAAACAGCTACTTCTTGATGTCGATAAAATAGAAACCCCCCAACAGCTACGCCAAATTATGAATAGATATTCTGAACTCACTGAGAGTATCACTGATAATTTAGAACGCTCTCTAGCTCTTGCTGCACAAGATCTCAGGGGCGCACTATGGCATAGATATGGTACACGAATCGCCGAAGAGGTAGCAGCAGAAGCCTTTTTTGGTTCACCTAAAGAAGCAACAAAAAATGTAATAAAGCTCATTAAAACTGGAGCTAAATACGGTAATATAAATGATCCAAGGCTTTTAGATAATCTGCGTGCTGTAGAATATAATGCTGGCATTGGAAATGAAGGCTTATTCGATAATAATGAACTAGGTATGTTTAATAAATCAAGACACGATATCTCAGGATTTGCACCA
Organism: uncultured Pseudomonadota bacterium; assembly: GCA_964548355.1. Classification (GTDB taxonomy): domain Bacteria; phylum Babelota; class Babeliae; order Babelales; family JABCYS01; genus CAZJQM01. The sequence goes on along the minus strand of CAZJQM010000149.1, from coordinate 1,027 downwards.
GAAATAACAGAAGAAGATATCAAATCAAGCCTTATCCCTTTTGGTGATATAAAATCTATGCAAAGCGATACATCGCGTTTATTACTAGAAGAAGTCGTGAAAAACCTTCAAAGGCTTAGAGCAGACGATCCCTTACGTAAAACATTGCAAAAGAAAGCTGAAAACTTATCATATGAAATGATAAAAGCGAGAGAAACAGCCGCGCAGCTCTATCAACAAGCATTAACTGAAACATATGATACAACGACAAAAAAGAAATTAACCAATCTTCGCAGGCAGCTTTCTGCAGGTACAGAGCAGCTTAAAGTTTTATATGATCCATACTATTCAAAAGCTTCAGCTAAACCAGAAGCTGATATAACAAGGGAAATTCAAGCAGAGATTGATCAAATAACAACAGATCTCAAGACAGCGGGATTAGCTGTAGATCCAGAGTTAATTGAACGATACAAAACCAGAGAAGCGAGAGCAAAGCGATTCAATGTTATGAAAGCTTATTTGCAGTCTATTCCCCTCATTATATCTGTTATCACCCTTATTACCACGATTATTACCATTGCAACTGAAACACAGCAAGATAAGATTGACTGGCATACCTTTTGACAAAATAATGTGAGTCTTTAAAGTTGCTCATATAGCAATTTTAAGCAACACAACCATTACACCTGGAGATAATTCATATGAAAAAATTAATCCTAGGGTTACATATAGTAACTTTTACAGGAGCCCTCTTCTGCATGCAAGAAGATCAGATGCGAAAAGAAGACCAACAATGGGAATGGTCCATGCAGATTAGCCAACAATCTAAAATGGGTAATGAAGCAAAGGAGAGATGTAACTCTCTAACTATTGCGCATGCCCTAAATCAACAATTCAGAAAAGATAAAAGCAATAATCAGTTATTTAAGATTCCTCTTGGTCAACGATTAGATATGATTACAAAAAATTATCTACAAGAGATAACACAATTCAAAGAAGCACGAGCAAAGGGTAGAAAACTTGGACAAACAAGATAAATAAAAATGAA
>CAZJQM010000148.1:0-2282 GCA_964548355.1 uncultured Pseudomonadota bacterium | reverse complement strand
ACTAGCGCTTACATGTGCAGTAAGATGTTGTACTCCAGGATTAAGATCACTTTTAGCTTTTTGAAGAGCATTTTCGGCTTCTTCCATACCATAAGCATGTCCCATAAGAACCATCGGAACTATCATAACTAATTTCTTTATCATGAATACTCCTAAAACCTCTAAATTGGAATAACTTCCTTAACTTCGGAAAGTCTCGCTTTGAGCGCTTCTTCTATCCCAAATTTCAATGTAAAAAAAGATGCAGGGCAACTTATACAAGCTCCCTGCAGTCTAACATAAACATTTCCATCTTTCATAGACACAAACTCAATGTTTCCGCCATCGCGTTGAATCATCGGGCGTAAGCCATTAAGCACATCTTCTATGACATCGATGGTCGATTTTTCCGACACCTTAAATCCATTCAACCTTAGCAACTTGAGCAGTGTCACTTGCTCTACGGCCTAAAGGAATGATGCGGGTATACCCGCCAGCACGATTTGTGTACTTTGGTGCAATTTCATCGAACAATTTGGTCAATGCTGCTTCTTTGTAAGGCAACATAGTTTTTGCGCGACGACGTGCATTAAAGGTGTTTCCTTCACGTGCAATGGTGACCAGCTTTTCAGCTAAACGACGCGTTTCTTTAGCACGTGCTTTGGTGGTAACCAATTGTCCAAAGGTTATAAGGTGAATAACTTGATTGCGCAACATTGATCTTTTGTGCGCAGGATTTAAGTTAAGTTTTCTTTTACCCGATTGATGTTTCATGGTACAAACTTTCTTTTATTCTTTATCTTGGATCATTTTACGCAAATCAGATTCTTTGATATTCATACCAAAAGAAAGACCTGATGCTTTAAGATTTTCTTCTACTTCTTTAAGTGATTTACGGCCAAAATTCTTAATTTTAAGAGCTTTGTCTTCAGTTAAATTAACAAGATCAATAACACGTTTAATACCTGCATTGATCAAGCAATTATGAGCACGAACAGAAAGTTCAAGTTCATCAATAGATTTTAAAAGCAAATCAACAGGTAATCCCTTGATATTGCTTTCTTGTGGACGAACTTCTTCTTCTTTCTTTTCTTCTTCAGGCAAACGTGAAATTTCGTTAAACGGAATTTCTGAGCTTGCCAAGAAATGTTCTAACTGAGTGCGTAAAACAGATACTGCATAGTGAGTAACATCCAATGGATTTTCTGAACCATCAGTAGACACTTGCAATGTCAATTTATCGTAGTCGATTTCACTACCTACACGAGTTTTTTCTACTTCAAAAGTAACTTTAGTAACAGGAGAGAACATAGCGTCTAAATAGATACGACCATCTTCCTGTAATGATTGACCTAAAGGCCATTGAGCTGGTTGATATCCACGACCACTTTCAATGAAAAATTCAATATCAAGTTGTCCACCAGCTGATACATGCGCAATGACATGATCTTTGTTCACGAGTTCTAAGTGACTGTCAGCAGTGATATCTGCAACGCTTGCAGTTGCTTGACCAGTAACATTCAAACGCATTTTGCCTGGACGGCCTTCTTTATTTTTTATAACGATCTGTTTGATGTTAAGAACAATTTGCATAACGTCTTCAACAACACCAGGTAGTGTTGAGAATTCGTTATTAACGCCTTTTATAATAACACTTGTTACCGCACTGCCTTCAACAGCCCCAAGCAACACACGTCTTAGTGCATTACCCAACGTCATACCAAATCCTGGTTCAAGAGGTTGAGCAACTAATTCTCCAAATTGAGATGCTAATGACTTTTTGGTCCAATTAAGTTTTGGAAGAGTTAATGGCTTATATTCCATTTTATCCATCTGAATGTCTCCTGAAGCTCTTGAGGGTACTGGCAAATCACTATTATTATTTTGAATACAACTCTACGATTAAATGTTCTTCAATCGGTGCTTGAATATCTGAACGAACAGGATTACGCAATACTTTGCCCTTACGTTCAGCTTTCATCAGTTCTAACCAATCTGGAACTTTAATCCCGATATTAAGTCTTTTATCTATAACTGTTTCTAAAAATCCACCTGCTCTATCGGCTATAACTGGCGTCCCTACACCTTGAGCTTCAACTGTTGTAATACCAAAATCTTCATCCTCAGCAGCAAGGATTAAAGCTTTGGCTTCACTCATATATTTTAATCTTTCTTCGTCTGAAACCCAGTTAATAAATTCTATTTTCGGCCCAGCTATTGCCTTTAAAGCTTCTAATTCTGGTCCTCTGCCTACTACTTTCAAAGGTAGATTCAATTTTGTGCATGCTGCAACGATTACCTCT
>CAZJQM010000147.1:0-2323 GCA_964548355.1 uncultured Pseudomonadota bacterium | reverse complement strand
GATATCTTATCCCCTAAACGATTTCTTTTGATTAAAGGTCACTATGTTTCAGCATATTAAAGGTACTCAAGATTTTCTCGATCTCACATTGTTTAAATTCATTGTAGATGCTGCATCTAAGCACCTTGTCCTTAACCATTTTAATCAAATCGAAACACCGATTTTAGAACCTACAGAATTGTATAAACGTTCATTGGGTGTAGAAACCGATGTTGTTTCAAAAGAAATGTTCTTAATTGCTGGGCATGATGGTACTGAAAGTGAATCAATATGCTTAAGACCCGAAGCAACTGCCGCGACGGTAAGAGCATTTGTAGAAAATGGAATTCAACAAACTCCTTGGAAAGTATTCTCTATTGGGCCCATGTTTAGATATGAGCGGCCACAAAAAGGCAGGTACCGCCAATTCCACCAGATTAATATGGAAATTATAGGGTCAGCAGCTGTTGCCCAAGACGCGCAATTTATAGCGATGCTTGATCGTTTCTTTTCACAAACACTTGCTTTTGATTCCTATGCATTAGCCATTAACTATTTAGGCTGTCACGAAGATCGCGTGGCATTTAAAAAGACTTTATTTGAATTTTTGACCACCGTACAAGATCAGATATGTGAAGATTGCAAAAAGCGTATGCATTCAAATATTCTGCGCGTGTATGATTGCAAAAAGCCTATATGCCAGGAGATTTATAGAAAAAATGCACCACGCTTAGCTGAAAATTTATGTGTTGCATGTACGCAAGAGTGGAAGCAACTGCAAGAATTATTAGAAATGCTTTCTGTATCTTTCTCTGTTCAGCATACACTGGTACGTGGCTTAGATTATTACAATAAAACCGTATTTGAATTTGTAAGCTCAAACCTTGGAGCGCAAAATGCTTTTTGCGGCGGTGGTCGCTATGACCATTTAGTAGCAGAAGTAGGTGGCAAACAAGATCAGCCTTCGATAGGGGCTGCAATAGGCTTAGAGCGATTAATGCTTATTCTTGAACAGTTTAAAGATAAGCTAACATTGCCAACTCAACCTACATTACATGTTGTTATTCCTATGTCCCAAGAACAACAACTGGTAGCATTACTTGTTGCTCAAGAACTCACCGCTCATAACCTGTGCACAGATGTTTTGCTTGAGAATGATTCAGTTAAAAGTATGATGCGCCAAGCTAATAAAATGGGTGCTAAATACTGCTTGATTATTGGTTCACAAGAATTAGCGCAGCATGAAGTTACGGTCAAAGATATGATGACGGGTCAAGAAACTAAAGTGAAACAAATAGAACTTGCATCATTTTTGAAGAAATAGCCTGAAGGAATTCTATGAATAAATGGATGGTGATTGCTGCAGTAATATGCACTGTACTTTGAAGACATGTGTTCGAATAAGCAAAAATAGAATTTTATGAAACAAATTCCTATATAAAAGCAGAGTACGATAACTTTTGAAAATATAAAAATTTGTATCAAAACTTCCAAGCTTCGTAGATTGAATATCAAGTTTTCTTGTCGATTAATAGGATATTTTTTAAGTCAAAAAATAATGCTTGTTAAATAACCACAGATAATTATATGTTCTTTAAGTTATTGATTGATTATTTTGTGGTAAAATTATGAAGTATGTAAATTTATTTCTCATGGCAGCATTATCCTTTATATCAATGTACATCCTTATGTATATTATGGTTGATAGCTACACTAACGTTTATCCAAACTTAAATCAGTTGTATATGGCAGGTGTAATGACAATTCCAATGTTAATAATTGAATTGTTTTTTATGATGCCCATGTATAACAATAGGAAACTTAATTTTTTAATTATGATATTTAGTTTGTTCGTATTTATTTTATTAATAATTTTTATTCGCAAACAAACAGCTATATCCGATAGAGAATTTCTAAAATCAATGATCCCGCATCATGGTGCAGCCATATTAATGTGCAAGAAAGCTCAGTTGCAAGATCCCGAAGTTCTTGAACTTTGTAAGAATATTGGCCATGCACAGCAATCTGAAATTGATTTTATGAAAGCAAAAATTGAGAGCATGAAAAAATAATTATCAATACTTCCATGCACCGTATATTGCATAACGAAGACTGTTGGCAAATATACCTTGCAAGCTTTGAGTAATGGATCCTTGAACCCCTGCTAGAAAAATAAAATGATCTTTATTAGCAACGTAGAATGAAGGCCCAAGAAAAATCACATTACCTTTTGCCTGAGGGTATAGGGCGCCTAATATAATATCCTCTTCAAAGAAAATACCATTAAATTCTACAATAAGATTAAAGAGCCAGTTGTTGGTGCTACCTAATCTATAGCCAACAC
>CAZJQM010000146.1:0-2324 GCA_964548355.1 uncultured Pseudomonadota bacterium | reverse complement strand
ATGCTAGAAAACAAAACCCCCTTTACGGTATAAGTTCCCAGGGTAACGCTCGCGCATAAAGACGCGCTCGCTAACCCTGGGCTATAAAAGCAGCCCTTCGGGCTGCCCAGCCAAAATTTTTTTGATTATTGCTCGTAGAATAGTTTCTTGAGGTGCTTTTGCTAAAAATTTTATGAGTGATTTCTTTTCATATCTTGAAATATTATTGATGAAGTGTTGAAACGTTACCTTAAAAGAGTTATTGCCATTCAGGGTTGCTATATCTTCATGCAATGTTTTTTCTACTCTTGAATAATATATAAGATTCTTAATTGAGTTCTTAAAATAAGCCGAATTTAACAGATGCTGAGGAACTAAATAGCGTATATCAGAAGGAATTGCTTTAAAGCTCCATGATTGAGCGGGGGCATTTTGGGCCATACTGAGACATTCATGAGAACTAGCACATAACAATAAGAAAAGAATCTCAGAAAGAGGTAATAACAAGCTGATCATAAGGGCCTTTAACAATGTTGTATTTAAAAAAGAATATAAGATTCTTGTTATTTCACAAACGGTGTTAGACCTCAAATAAGCCCAATAGCTCATAAACATTATGTAGTTGTATAACGTTTTGCGCAGTTGTTTCACATTTTTGGCCATGGGACAGAAGGAGCGTGGAAATGCCAAAATTTTGTGCTTCGCTGATATGCATAGAAATATGATTTACCGGTTTTATTTGGCCGGTTAGACTGAGTTCCCCTAAAGCAAGAGATTTTTCAGGTAATGGTTTTTGAAAATAAGTTGAAAGTAATGCAAGGGCAATACCAAGGTCGGAAGAACTATCTTTAATTTTAAACCCACCACTGACTTTAAAGAAAATATCATGTGAACTGAGCTTGATATGTAAATATTTTTCTAAAATTGCGCCGATAAGCACGACCCTTTTTTGGTCAATGCCAGTGACGACGCGTTGAGGAATGCCGAATTTAGATGCGATAGTTAATGCTTGAAGCTCAAGCAATAATGGGCGCGAACCTTCAAGATAACTAATTAATGCAGATCCAGGAGCATGGGTAGTTGTATTTAAAAGTTCTTGGTTAATATTGGGTACTTCTTGCATGCCTTTTTCATTCATTTCAAAAAAACCTAGTTCGTTAATGCCCCCAAATCTATTTTTAACCGAACGAAGAACCCGTGTCTGCCAACGATCTTCACCTTGTAAGTAGAAAACCCCGTCGACCATATGTTCAAGCAGTTTAGGGCCGGCTATGTCGCCTTCTTTAGTAATGTGCCCGCTGACAATAAGTGCGATATTGTTTTCTTTAGCAAGACGCATAAGTTGAAAAGCTGCTTCGCGTAATTGGCCAATGCTTCCGGGTAAAGTTTGAATTTCTGACGCATAACAATTTTGAATTGAATCTACGACAATCAAATCCGGTTTTTCCTGCTGAGAAGTTGCAATAACCGATTCTAATTTTGCTTGGTCTGAAAAAAGAAGGTTACTATTGCTGCAATCTATACGGGTTGCACGTAATTTAACCTGCTCTAAAGATTCCTCAGATGAAAAATAAAATACTTTATAAGATTCGGCTAATCGATGAGCAATTTGTAACAAAAGAGTTGATTTTCCTATTCCTGGATCCCCAGTTAAGATCAAAAATGATCCTGGCATAATGCCGCCGCCAACAACTCGATCCCATTCATGTATGCCGGTTAACATGCGGTTTTGTGATGTGGAAGCAATCTGGTCAAGATGAACCATGGTGGTAGGAGTAGCACCTTGCATTTTTTTGCTGTGTGTAGCTGCTGTAACTTGCGTACCTACGATGCTGTTCCACTCACTACATTCAGGGCAACAACCAACCCATTTCGGTGGTTGGTATGAGCAGTTAGTGCACTTGTATAGGATCTTGTCTTTTGCCATATATAGTTCGTTTCTTTTCTTTAGTGAGTGGGAATGGTTGGTAAAGCCAATTCTTTTGGTACAAGACATATTCAATTTGCTGAAGTTGTTCTTGGGGATCTTGTAATTTAGAAAGATGATTACTGCTTATTAATAAATGAAGATATTTTTTATAAGAATATTGTCGAAGTAGCTTCTCGTAGAGTCTTTTTTTAAAACTTTCTGATTTCGAGCCCATTTGTCTAAATGCTGTGCATATTTTATAATCATTATCACACAATTTCTCTGGTGTTATCTCTTGTAGCATTTTTTCTTCAACTATTTGTTGTACTTCAGCACATTCTACAAATGTTTGGCTTATGGTTTGTAGTGAGAGTAGGAAATGGATTTCTTTTCGTAGCTGCTCAAGATTATTAGTTTGACTTAATAATCTACATAT
>CAZJQM010000145.1:0-2345 GCA_964548355.1 uncultured Pseudomonadota bacterium | reverse complement strand
CAAAGATCTTGCAACTCTCTACAAAGCAGCAGATCTCATTATTGCACGAGCTGGCGCCGGAACATTAGCAGAAATAATTTTTTTTAATAAACGCGCACTCGTAATTCCATTAGAAACAGCAACAACAGTCCACCAACGATACAATGCAGATGAAATGCAACGCATGCATCCTGATTTAATCACAGTACTCAATCAAAAAAACATCGATAATTCTGCAGATGAATTCTATCATCTACTCAATCAAACACTGACAACACTATAACTGCACATGTTCGATATGATCAAACCCATCTGGCGGTGTTATGAAATTGCTGGATCCTGCTGATCTGAGTACAGGATAGTTTTCTAAACTTACCTGCCCAGTGGTAAGATTGGTAAGAACCTGTTGTCCATAATCATTAAATTGCCGTTTGGTTCCTCTGTCCTGTGGATTGGTAAATAATGTGCTGATACCATTTTCTAATAAATATTTTTGCAACCCAGTATTCGATTTGTTTTTATTGTAGTCATTAATCCATGCAATTACTTTTGGTGTGAGACTTTTTATCAAAGTTGCTGCATCAGCATTTTTTGCATCTTTTATATTTGTTGTATCAATATACGAAAGCAGAAGCCCGGCAAGTTGATCTGCTCCCACAGTACCTGGTTCAAAAGTATAATAAAGCGGTTGCGAACCAAAACCTAAAGGAAGAAAAACATCAGCCAATAATGCATAAGCACGAATACCAGAACCACCTGCTCCGGTATCATCTATTAATCCCTGGGTGTTAACTTCAAGTGTTGAAAAGCTGCTACTATTGAGTGAAAGCGATTGTTTAGGAACTTGAACCTTACCATCTGCAACACGTTTTAAAAATGCTTGTGCTTTTGTATCATCTGTCGTCAATGGCAAGAGCACATACATCCATGCTTCACCTTCGCTTAATTGAGGGCGAACAATAGCTATATCATTACTTTTACCACGCACAAGCTTTTTCGTAATAGACTGGTCACTTGTTTTATATACAATCCATGGCATATATTTTTCTGGTATAAGCTTAGTTGCATCAGTAGAGCTATCTGACTTAGATTGTTCAGTTGTGCGATTTTTAACCCACAATGAACATGGTACAGGATTAATATCACGTATACGATTAGGTAGTTTATTGCCGTGTCCATCATCGGGAATCATATCATAGTTTCCAACACTCAATCCTTGAATATCTACTATTCCTTTAAAAATTTCATAGGTATAAGGAGCACCAATAAAGCCTAACGCTGGAATATTTATTGCCGCATTTACTCCACCCCCTGAAAAAATAAAATTGCGTTTTTCTGTCGACGGAGGCAATGGCGGACGAATAGAATTAGGTTGATCAGATGATTGCAAATTATTACACGAATGCGGATCTAATGTTACTGTGTACTGGCGGCTATCTTTGGAAAATGTAAGTTGCACGGGGCTATCGGTATTATTGTAAAATACTCCCATGAAAATAGATGATGTTGGTATTTGGGAAAGAAATTCAATATTAAGATAATCATGCCTCATATATGCACGAATGATATACGGATCATGATATCCTTGTTGGGTCGGATCTCCCTGATTAAGCTCATTACGCGTAAACTGGGCAGCATTAGGTTGTGACAACCGTGTTGCTTGATTTATTTTATCCACATATTTGGAGGGATCATTGTTCATAGAAGGATCATAATCAACAACCATCCCACATAACAATTGCATATTATAAAATGTCTGTCCTGATGCTTGATATGCCGGAAGCATCACATATTTATTAATATCTTCGACAATATTAGCCCCTTGAAAGCTTGATATGGGTCTACTGGCAGAAAAAATTTGACGAGGTGTATCATTATGCACTTCATAGCTTATTTTATACTCGCCACCCAAAGGAGCTCCCCATGATTGAGCAAATCCTTCCCCACTACTCTTGGCGGTATTGATAAAATCAGTAATTTGTTGTTGATCATTATCATCAGCATACAGCATTGATGAGACACACAAGCCAATGACTATACTATATTTTGTAATACTCATGACCACTCCTTAATTAACTTCTTGAACACTATGCTAACAAAGAGTTAATGACAGGTGCAATCACCTCATAAATTGATGAGGCCCAATATAGATTGGAGTTGTTTTATACAAGTATGGTACATGCATCCTTGGCATTCGACGCACAAGGAACTCCCGTATGTGAGTTGATGGTAATTTCTCTTAAAGAAGGCTCAAATGAAAACTTTTTCTTATCATGCGTAATGTTTCTATGCATATTCAACCACACAGGAAATGCAGTTTTGACGGGAAAGACATTGTGCCCCATTGAACGATTATTATCACAGCC
>CAZJQM010000144.1:0-2378 GCA_964548355.1 uncultured Pseudomonadota bacterium | reverse complement strand
GCTCTATTGCAACTCTTGATCACAGCATTAGTTTTTAAGGCTACACACTGTTGAGTTTTGAAATCACAGATCAAACCTGCACCCAGATCCATAAAAAGAAGATATTTTAAAAATAAAAGTTTAGGAAGCATCTGAACCATCTCACGCTATTTTTATAAGACCTATCAAAACTTCTTGCGCATGATTGCTTGCAGATCTAACCGCTTCTTTAAATTCTGCTGGCAATTTAGGTACTAGATCTATCATTTCCTGCTGCAGATCTTCGCCATTATGCATTCTATCAATAAAGCTTATGTACTTTTGCACTGCTTCATGTGATTTGGATTTCTCATACGCTGTTTGTAAGGCATATGTGGAAATTAAAGAAACAATTACTTGCACCAAAGGACGATCTGCATCAACTAAACTATTTACTGACCCTGTCTGTAAATAGTTAATTAAACGTTCTTTAATACCAGGTTGCATCAGCATTTCTTGCACTGCTGGATGTGCAAAAATTTCCTGCGCTTTTGTAGTTAAATCAAAAGGAGTAAATGGAGATGATGAATTTTTCATGAAATCCTTAAAAATAAAATACTTTAAAATACTAACCTGCCAGCCATAGCCTTTGGCGTAGGTTGGTGCGCCCGACAGGAATTGAACCTGCGGCCTGCAGATTAGGAATCTACCGCTCTATCCAACTGAGCTACGGGCGCTTATACGGATAGAGTTGAGTTTACCGATAGAATACAGAGTTGCCAAATAGCCTATATAATAGATATTATTCTAAATGCCACTCAACCTCTAGGGAGTTTATATGAACAAATATTTGTTTTCCTATATCTTATTGGCTGTCACTTGTAATTATATCCTATCTATGGAGCAACAAAAATCAGCTTCAGAACAGTTAACAATCACTATCGATTATTTAAAAAATCATCCTGATCTTGTGAAAACCTGTGCTTCATGGTCATTTGAAACATGGGGACATTATCAGCCAGATAAGACTTTAGAATATTTTATTGAATGCCGCCAAGAATACCTCAACATTGATACGTTACCTCTTACTTTAATAGCATTTGCTAATGAAGTACCTGTAGGTATGTGCTCTTTAGCTCATAATCGAGGAATTCTTCCAGAGCTATCTCCTTGGCTTGCAGCATTATACGTACATCCGGATTATAGAAGTCGAGGAATTGGGACGCTATTAGAAAAAGCAATATGTACCAAGGCATCCTCGATGGGAGATAAGACAATATATTGTTTTTCTTCAGATAAAAGCATTATTCCTTGGTATCAACAACATGGTTGGAGCGTAAAAAGCACAGAATGGTTACGAAATCATTATGTGACTGCCATGGAAAAGAATATGGAAAAGAATATTGAGATTCCTTAAAAATTTATTTCTAAGGTTCATCAAAAAGATTGAATGCTGGAAAAGGTATAGCATTTTTTAACATCTCTAAGAAACTTAATGGTACAGGATTTGGAACTTCTTCTTTATTGGTTTTTTCTTGCTTGACTACTTGAGCTACAGGTTCTGTAGAATGCGCAGACTCCAGCATCTTTTGAGCAAAATCTGTGTCAATATATGATTTCAGGGTAATCATCTCACGTTGTAATGTGGCATTGAGGCTTTGAATGTCTTTATCTAATCCTTGTGACAAAGCCATCAATTCAAAAAGCTGCCCAGAACGTTGTTTCCAAAGTATATCAAGTTGTTCTTCAAGGCCCATAGTATCATACTTTTTAATGCATCTCGCTCTCATTGCGTCTTCGTCTTTTTTTAATTGAACAATCTCACATCGCATCTGGTGATATTGTTCAATTCTTTTAATAACATTAAGCACCTGTACATCATCGTCCTGATTAGTTCTCACTAGCATATTATTAAAGTTAAGTAACATATCGCTGTATTTTTTATCTCCATGATGTTCCATGGCTATAAGCTTACAACACAGGATTGAGGCAATACCGTATAGAAAAATTTTATTCATATGCATCCCCCTAAAATATATTATTTCTTTCGCTGATATAAGCCAAAACTCAACAGGCAAGTCAAAAAAAAATCGGAGGCAAGAATATGCCTCCGATGTCTAACTTACTAACAAGTGAAGTTATTTTTTCTTGCTTGTAGCTTTCTTCTTACGAGGCACCTTCAAGCCCTTTTCACGAGCTTCTGAAAGTGCAATAGCTATAGCTTGTATACGGCTTTTAACAGTTTTTTTAGATTTACCGCTCTTAAGCTTATGCTTTTTCATTTTGCGGATGGTTTTTTTAACCATTTCACTTGTTTTCTTTCCGTACTTAGCCATTACATTCCTTTTTGCTTACAAGAACAATTGCACATTTTTGAACCATCTTTATGGTTTTCGCAATTGCAATTGCTGCATCGGCAG
>CAZJQM010000143.1:0-2398 GCA_964548355.1 uncultured Pseudomonadota bacterium | reverse complement strand
GCCGACGATTGGTTCAAACAGAAACTCACCTTTTGGTTTATTACCTGCAGGGAAAATAATACCAGCCCATGCGCCATAACTGCAGCTGTCTTCACGAATAGTGTCATAACCTATGCGGAACTCAACATCTGAAAAATGGGTCTTTTTCAATGGACATGGAGATATTTTACCAAAATTCCAGGCAGCCTGGTTTAATGCTTCTCTCATATTACTAGGATGCCCTGGAAGAGCAGGGCTAAAGCTTGTCGTAAATACTTCGCACAACCCGATATCATTTTTAACGTGAATGACAGGAAAGGTAATATCAAACCAAAAACCTTTATCTTCAATTTCTGAAATACTTTGGCGATAGTTAAATGCAATACCTGCAAAGCTTTGTTTTGGTTCAAAGCAGATAATACTTTGGAAATCATTTTGTTCGGTAACGATGTTAAAGTTTTGGGCAAGTAAATCATAATCATTTTTTAAAAAGGCTTGTGACCCACCCGAAAAGAATGTTGCCCCTGGGGCAGGAACTGGATTAGGCCCTTCAGCTACAACAACACATATTTTTGAAAAGGGCATAAAATAACGGGCAAGTCCTTCTGCTGAATTAGTGCCTCCACCAAACACCACAGCTTCTAACGATCCCCAGATACCGTCTTCACGTTCCTGCATACGGTTGTGGTAAAAAGAAATGTGTTCAGGGCTGCCGGTAGTATATTGCGGATTAACATTAAAGAATGTTTTGCTTATAGCATCTTCACTGTTAGAATCACGTGAGAAAATAGATGCTGGAATAAGCAACAATGAGATAAGATATACTACATAAGCTAAAGCATTCATAATCACCTTTTTTGGTTAATGCTCTAGTTTTTTAGCACTCAGCTTCTAGTCTGTCAAATGCAGATGATAGAAACTAGTTATAATCTCTGCGAATTGTTAAACTAAAAATAATTATGCAGAACTACTAAATGGAGGATCTATGCACAAATTGTTAATGGTGGTTGTATGTATACCATTTGTTCTTAATGGTATGGAAAGAAAATCCTTTGAAGATTGCCAAATACTTGATCTTAGAGGGAAAAAAACAATCACAACGCTTGCAGAAGAAACCGACAGTCCTGAACAAATTAAAGTGTTGTATCTATTTGATTGTGGCTTAAAAAAAATTCCTTCAGATATTGGCCAATTCAAAGCATTGCGCGAACTTTATGCTCATACGAATCAACTAGAAGAATGGCCCAAAGAACTTGAGGCGCTTCAAAAGCTTGAGATGCTTTCTTTGGCATATAATAAGTTTAAAGACATTCCTGTAATTAACGGATTGCGCTCGCTGACAACATTAGATTTGCAAGGAAATGTGCTTACGGATATTTCAAATCTATGTGTTTTAAAAAAACTGCAAATTCTGAACGTATCATTTAATAAAATACCAACATTGTCACGTGCTATAACACTCTTTGCTGATTTGAAAATACTTTATCTGACAGGAAATGAATTAACTAAATTACCTGATGAAATAACATTACTTAATACATTAGGCATGTTGTTACTTGCATATAATAAGCTGAGCGTGTTGCCCGTATATATAGGGAATCTTGCTTCATTAACGGTACTCGAACTTAATCATAATCCATTAGCCCTGGGAGAAATAGAAAGGCTGAACTTGGTTTTGCCCAAACGTGAGATAAAATATGTATAAGGAGCTTATATGAAAAAATATTTTGTAATAACAGCAATGCTTGTATGTGCATCGGTTCAAGCCATGCATCTTGCCAGCGAAACACTTGATTTGACTGCTAATACTCGGCGTCTAACCTTTCTAAGAATAATTGATCCTATAAAAATAAAAGCGATCATACTAATGTGTAGTGAATTACATCATTGGCCTGCCGCTCTAGAGAGATTTACCTTGTTAGAATCTCTTGATTTTTCACAACAGCTCTTGAGTGAACTTAAGTTTGATTTCCAAAAAGGAAGCTTTCAGCATTTACGAGAATTAGTATTATCCTACAATTTGCTTAGTACGCTACCATCAAATATCAATGCACTAGTTGCGCTACGAAAATTATATGTTGGTAATAATAAATTAAACTCGTTACCTGAAGAGTTAACTGATCTTAAATTAGAGCTATTGTCTTTAGAAAATAATGAATTAAGGCAGTTGCCGCAATCATTATCCAAGATGAGTAACTCGCTTACAACATTATATATTAAGGGCAACCAGTTTTCTCGTGGTGAAAAACTACGCATACAAAAAGCGTTACCTACTACATCAATAGACTTGGAAAAATTGAGTGATAATTCATGTAATGAAGGCGTTGTAGAGTGAAGAAATATTTTTTAATAATAATTGCATGTTCATCGATTCAAGCAATGGAATTTGCACATGAAGTACTTGATCTGACAGGCATAA
>CAZJQM010000142.1:0-2407 GCA_964548355.1 uncultured Pseudomonadota bacterium | reverse complement strand
GCACATAATGGGATTTAATAGCGAAATTATAGCTTACTTTAGGGGACAAGTGAATTTTTGACCCAGTTTAAACTCTTAAATCTATAAATTGATGTTCATGATGCTCACAGAATGATATTATACTTATTACCATACAACTTCGATATATGATCAAAGCCATAAGTAATGTTAAATAATAGTTTATTAGCAGCATTGCGAATCAAAGTTTATATCTATACGAAATTAATAATTTATCTCTAACCCTTCTTAATTGAAAAATTGATAGCAAAATAGTTACTATGACTTTATGACTGATTTATTCGTTATATAGTTGTTCCATTAAAAATTTTAGGATACTCATGTCAGAACATTCTCGTCCGCGTCCTTCAGGGAAAAAGAACTTTTTTAAAAAAGGTGGCAAAAGCCATGGTGCTAGAAGGCCACATGGAGGCCATGGTGGTCGCCAGCAGGGTTCTCACCGCAATCGCCCTAAGGGCGGTGGGGGGCAAAAATACAATCCTTCGATGTTTATGAAAAAGGTAGAAGAACAAACAGCAGCACAGGCCTATATTCCTAAAAATATGTTTTCTGACTTTTTAATAGAAGATCAACTGAAAGCTAATATTCTTAAAAAGGGTTATACAGCCCCAACTCCTATCCAAGATCAAGTAATTCCTGTTCTGTTGGAAGGGAAAGATGTTATAGCGACTGCAAATACCGGTACGGGTAAAACAGCTGCATTCTTAATTCCACTTTTGAATAACGTTTTAACTAAAAAAACCGGGCGTGTATTAATTATTGCACCTACCAGAGAGTTGGCAGATCAGATCAATAACGAACTTAAAATGTTTAAAGAAGGTATGAGTATATCGTCAGTAGTATGTATCGGCGGGGCCAATATGGATGCTCAAATAAGAGGATTAAAAAAGGATCCTGCATTTGTAATCGGCACACCCGGTAGACTATTAGATTTAGAAAGAAACAAACTTATTAACTTTAATAGATATAATTCTATTGTTTTAGATGAAGTAGATAGAATGCTCGATATGGGCTTTATCAATGATATTAAATATATTATTAATAAGTTGCCTGCAAAACGCCATTCCCTATTCTTTTCTGCAACAGTACCCGCAACACTCCAAAACGTTATGAATAGCTTTCTGCATAACCCTATTTCAATCAGCGTAAAAACCAGACAATCTGCAGAAAATGTAAATCAAAATGTGCTCAAGGTTACCCCGCATGGCAAGATTGATGCATTACATGACTTATTGATCAAACCTGAATTTAAGAAAGTCATAATATTTTTAAGAACAAAACGAGCTGTAGATAAATTAGCCCATGCGCTCACTGACCGTGGATTTGCTGTTACAACAATCCATGGCGACAAATCACAAGCGCAGAGAAATAAGGCTTTATCGCTATTCAAAAATGACACCATTAAAATTCTTTTAGCTACTGATGTGGTTGCTCGAGGGATTGATATCGATGATGTTTCCCATGTCATTAACTATGATCTACCTCAAACGTATGAAGATTATATCCATAGAATTGGCAGAACAGGCAGAGCCGATAAAATAGGGCAAGCCATAACATTTATTGATTGATTTTCCAATAAGAAGATATCTTTTTAAGGGTTTCAACTATTTGTTTGACTTACCTATTTTAAAAAGAACTCCGCAAAAAACATATAAGCAAATGTACTAAAAATGGCTGTGCGCTATAAATAATATATTATAAGGGTAGGCATTGCCTGCCCTTTGTATCAGGAATAAGCATGACTTTGT
Source organism: uncultured Pseudomonadota bacterium (assembly GCA_964548355.1). Taxonomy (GTDB): domain Bacteria; phylum Babelota; class Babeliae; order Babelales; family JABCYS01; genus CAZJQM01. Next base: position 641 of record CAZJQM010000142.1, on the reverse strand, counting down.
TTCAAAAACTTTCTTTATTATTATCTTGTTTCCTCAGCTTACAATTATATGCAGCTGAAGGTTATTTGCTTGATAAAGAATGTGTTAAAAAGAAACTTGCAGAAATGGTCGCAGTTGATCAAAGTTTAAGATCTCAAATAAATGTTTTAAATATTGATGAGTCTTTAATTTGTAAAATTCGAAAAAATGATCAAGAAAATACAGAGACATTACGAGAAATTTTAAAACATTATTATTGGATAACTATTTCGGAATTTGGAGAAGAAGCTGATCGAAATGCATGGCTGCTTGTGCAGCATGCTGACCATGATAGAGAATTTCAAAAAGAGATCTTAGTGCGTTTAGAGCAATTAATACGGTCTTATGGCACCAGAAGGCAAAATTATGCACTACTTTATGATCGAGTTGCAATACACGAACACCGTCCACAAAGGTATGGAACGCAGGGTGAAATAAAAAATGGGATTTGGGTGCCTTTTGAAATTGAAGATCCAAATAATTTAGATGAGCGCAGGAAGAAGCTAGGACTGTCTCCAATGCAAGAATATATAAACAAAATACATCAAATGCTTAATCTTAAGTAGCGAGAGAGTTACATATGACAATCATATCTATTTTTATCGTACTCCAAATAATTTTAT
>CAZJQM010000141.1:0-2408 GCA_964548355.1 uncultured Pseudomonadota bacterium | reverse complement strand
AATTTTTTAATTTCTGTAAGGTGATGTAGACGATTTTGTTCTTTGGCATTGCCAATCTTTTTTTGTTTTACAACAAATAGCTCATCTTCGTTATGAACATTACAAACAACGCTAATATAGCTGTTGGGAGCTTCTAGAACTTCTTTGAACTTATAATCGCCGGGATTTGGGATTTGTGCCCAGATCAATGATACGTTGGTAATAGCTAATGATAATAAATATAGTTTCTTCATCTGACCCTCACTTTAATTACTCTTTTTTAAAATAAGCCAAAAACTCTTTATTTCCCGTCGTTCCTTCAATAGGGGATTCTGTTGTTCCTATGCACGTAAATCCATGCTGTTCTATGCCGGCAATAACATTTTTTAGCACCTCGGCATGCACAGCTTCATCTCTTACAATACCACCCTTGCCTACTTGATGTTTACCTGCTTCAAACTGTGGTTTTACCAGCACAATTAATTCACTTGTATCTTTCATCAATTTTGTAACAGCATCAATTACTTTTAATACTGAAATAAATGATAAATCAAGTGTTACCAAATCTACAAGTTCAGGTAATTTTTCAAGCGTACGTAAATTGGTTCTTTCTATAACTACTACTCGTGGATCATTGCGAATTTTTTCATGCACTTGTCCGTAGCCAACATCTACGCCATATACTTTTGCTATGCCTCGTTGCAATAAGCAATCGGTAAATCCGCCCGTAGATAAACCAGCATCTAATGCAACTTTATCTTTAACGTCAATCTTAAAATAATCCAACGCTTTTTCTAATTTCAATCCAGCCCGAGAAACATATTTTGGTTGTTGTGCATCAACTGTTATTTCAACAGTATCAGCATATTGTTGCCCCGCTTTGGTTACAACGGTACCGTCAACAGTTACTTTACCTTGAGTTACTAAACTTTGGATAACTGTTCGGCTTAAATTCGGATTACGCTCACCAATTATTTGATCTAATCTTTTTTTTGCCATGAAATTAATAAAATATTATCAATGTAAGTACCAATATACTCAATGTTACCATCGGCCAGTATGCAACTTTAACACCAATATTGTTTTTCGCACGTAAAATTTCAAAACGCATTGTTAATCGTGTTACAAATGAGTTAAACATCACTAATAATATGAATGCGTAGCATAAGAAATAGAAATATTCGATATAACTAATCTCACCCACACTCGGCACAATAGTTTTAAAGCGCTGATGCGCAACTACCGTTGAAAAGAATATGGTGGTTGATAAACCAAGTAATGTTTCTAATGAAGCTGGCTTTTGATTGACAGGACTTGTCACTAACAACGCACCGAATAAAAGCACTAAGACAATAATCACAGAAAGTAAGCCATTAATCAGTGGATCAAAAATGGCACGTTGCAATGCAACATTAAATTCTAAACTTGGAAAATCTTTTTGGCGCACATAATGATCAATACCAAAATCGGTACTATAGCTGGACATGGTGTAACTAAAAAACGTTTTTTCAATGTTCCAACCAATAACATTAACAGCTTCTCCTAGACCAATGTTAAGGCGCAAGCGACTGCTATCCCAGGTATCAAAATCGGGAACAAGAATGATATTCTTTTCAATATCAGGATGAGCAAGAACAAGCTTTATTGTTTGTCTATCAAATGGATACTTCAAGACAGCAAATTGGGGATCAATTTCTGTTGAAAATTTATAACCTACCGTTTCATACGCACCTGATGTAGAGCGATACGCTTGATTTATCACATACTTAGAGGTATTGGCAATTTGTACAATGCGAGAAATATCTTTATGTGCTTGTTTATCATACGTTTGCCAAATATATCCATCTATTAATGCGGTTCCTTTTTTGAGGAACGTAATAGAAGAAACGTAGAGATTGGTTGGGATGATGATCGCATTAGGCTTATCTTCTTGCTGATTTATTTTTGATTGAATACGCATAAATCGCTGCAAATCTGAGCGATCAGTAATAATAGTTGAATTAGGCTGTACTGTTCCTGGTTCGGTAAGTACAAGATACCAGATGAAAATGATCAAGAGCAGCATAAGAATGGCAAACAAAGTTGTAGAAATCCATAATCCAAAATCAGTTCCTTTATATGCTTGTGAGAGCAGGAGTATAAGAAAGAAGAGGGCTAAAACAAATAACAGAGCTGCTTTGATTATATCTTTTCTAAGCTGTTCTGATGCCGACCAAGAAGTATTTTTTTCTATCATTAACCCCAAAGACCATCCTGTGTCATCGACAGGCGCATAATACAGCCAATAATGCTTGCGCGTCACAGGATCATAATATTCATCATTTCCTTGTTCACGATGAATCATATGATCTCCGATCGCTCTTAAACCCTCTTGGCCTGGTTCATGCGCTACATCAAAAATAGTTTTTGCTTCATCAACGTATGAACTC
>CAZJQM010000140.1:0-2414 GCA_964548355.1 uncultured Pseudomonadota bacterium | reverse complement strand
AGATTATTTACTACTCCATGTGGAAAACCTTTACTTGAAACTGATAAAATAAAATCCATAGCGCAATAGCTGGCATACAAAGAATAATCCAAAATGTTCGATAATCTGTGTAATGCCAAACGTAAGCGATTGGTTAATAGAAAATCGTTGTACTTGCATACCCTTCCCCCCTCTAAGGAATTTAATTTAGTGTAGCAACCTCTTGAACTATGGGGCAATGGTTTGATAGATAAAGTTATTCTCGAAAATCAGCTTTCTAAACAATAACACTCGATAAGACTAGATTTTTCCCTATTTCTCAATTAATGTTTATTGAGTGAAAACAGTTATACTTATTTAAGGAGCCGATAACATGGCAGCATATAGCGTTAAATCTAAAAAAAGCGGTAAAACATTTTATCTTCATACAAAAGAAGTAAAACTTGCCGGTGGCCGCAAACAAAGAATTTATTACTTTGCAGGAGTTGCTAGCACAGGATCGCTTGATGCACTTCCAGCAGGATATGAAGTAATGGAAAACAAAAAAACAGGCCTTCCAATGCTTCGTAAGAAAAAATAAATAACGTAAGTATATACGTTACGCTTTGACCAATTTTTTAAAGCATGAAAGTAAAGTATGAGCTATAACAGGCTCATATTTTACTTTGTATTTACTTATAATCTTTTTCAAGAATGTCTAAGTATTTCTTAAATTTATACATTCTATGTCGCTTTTGTTGATTTTCTTCGACAAGAATCCCCTGGGTCAGTAATTCTTTTATTATCTGATGTGCAGTATTGTATGAGATATCAAGCTGTTGCTCCAATTCTCCGATATTAATAACAGGAAAGCTAAAAAGAATTTGTAGAGCTCTCATCCTGGCCTGTTTTTGCTTATCACTCAGGCGATCATTATCAAGAATTTTCTTCAACAATTGTTCGCGCAGTTGTTCGATATCATCAATACGACGTACCGCATCAATACTGCTATCTCGAATACTAGCTAAATAAAAAGTAATCCAGCCTTCAAAATCACCATGCGTTCTTACTCGATCAAGACATTGATAATATTCCAAACGATGCTTTTTAAAATAATATGATGGATACAATATTGGAGCAGATAATAATCCATCTTGAATAAGCATCAGAACAATTAAGAGACGCCCAATTCTTCCGTTTCCATCGAAAAAAGGATGTATCGTTTCAAACTGTACATGAGCTAATCCAGCTTTAATAAGCGGCGGTAGTGTTTCATTTATATTAATAAATTGTTCAAGCTCCGACATTAATTCATTAATTTTAACAGGTGGTGCAGGAACTAATGAACTAACTTTGACCATCTGAGTACGATAATGTCCTGGATTTGAATGATCACCCTCTCCGCTCATCAACAATTCATGAGTTTTGAGTATAATACGCGAACTTATAGGAAGAACTTCTTTTTGTATCATTCTCACGGCAGAAGTTACTGCTTCCACATAATTTAACACCAACTGTGTCTCTTTGGTTGGTTTAGAATCTAAAAGCAGCTGCGTAAAGACATCTAATATAGTTGTATGCACTCCTTCGATTTCGGAAGAAAGAAGCGCTTCCTTAATAACATAGGCCTTCAAAAATCGATGTATATCTGGAAGCCTTTGGGAAATTTCAGAAAGTTTCCCGAGATGCAACATAGCTTCCCCATAGAGAATGGTAGTCTGCGAATCCAAAGCTAATGGTGGGTTTTTAGGGGGCAACGCCTCTGGTATAAAACATTGCTTCCCGCTTATATTCTCATAACGACCAGTTTTACGCATATTTCATACCTTATTTCAAAATATAGCCCATTACTGAAATAAGAATATCATTAAAAGCCTCTTATTTCAATATATGGCACTAAATTGAAATAAGAATCAGGTTTTTAAGATCTTATTTCAAACCGGACAGCTTAAAGACTTTCTCTGTTCCGTCATGGCCTTTGAGCTTAAATGCCGTAAATATGATAGGCATACGTAAGTGGAGGGGGATGAGCATAGGCAATTGTGTTTCAAGTCCTTGAATGGGTGCATTATTTTTCTGATAGATTCTGCCCAAAGTAATATGCATAGTTGGAGAGAAAGCCTGTTTAATCCCATACTTTTCTTGAAGCAGTTCCGCTATGCGTTCGGCTAATTTTAAAAATTCAAAATTCTCTGACAATTTCAAAACAACATTTAAATAATTCGTTATCTTGTTTCCATTAACATCAAAGCTCAATTTCCCGGGCCAATATTCAAGCGATAGGTTTGTACAAGTTATACCAAAAGCTGAATATTCGCATGCTACAATTTCCAAGATTGTATCGAGATCAGAAAATTCCTGTAATGCATAAACAGCTGATATTTGTTTTTGGCTTACAAATGCAAAAGAAAAAAAACAGCCAATAGCATGAAGAGAACTAAGCGTTTTAGATAATA
>CAZJQM010000139.1:0-2429 GCA_964548355.1 uncultured Pseudomonadota bacterium | reverse complement strand
ACCCTCATTCCCCCATTACTTACTTTAAGCATCGCCTATTACACCCGCAAGATAACCTATGCATTGCTGCTGGGTATTCTTAGCGCGTGCCTTATTATTACCGGCTATGCATTAATTCCAACCTTAACATTAAGCATCACAAGTATTTGGCAGACAACCCAGATAGGGAATCTTCTTACTATGAGCGGTCCACTTAACCGTTTATATATGTTTGTGTTTATTATCATTCTGGGATCTATCATTTCGTTGATCAGCTATACGGGTGGCATAAATGCTTATGGCCGTTTGGTCAGCCCGCGCATACGATCTGCCAAAGAAGCTGAATCAGCGTCACTTATTCTTTCTTCTTTGTTGTTTATCGATGATTATTTAAGCAACCTAACTACTGGCAGCGTTATGCGTCCGATTACCGATCGCTTTCATATTCCGCGCGTAAAACTTGCCTATTTAGTTAACACTATGGCAGCCCCCATCACTATTTTGAGCCCTATTTCCAGCTGGGTAGCAGAAATAGTTACACAGTTAAGCAACGCGGGGATTAACACATCTACACAAGCTTTGATATACGCAAATCCTTTTACCGTATATCTACAATTAATTCCATACATGTTTTATTCATTTATTGTGGTAGCTTCAGTTATTTTTGTGGTCCGCAGAAGAATTTCATTTGGATTAATAGCATCTCAGGAAAAAACAGCACTTAAAACACACAACTTGTTTGGCGGCAAGAAGCCTTTAAACGCTGTAACTATTCATAAATCAGCATCTGATTCTATTATCGATTTTATGCTGCCCGTCCTATTACTCATAAGCACGGTGATTATGGGGCTCTTCTATACTGGTTCTTCACCAGACCGTGGATTGATAGAAGCATTCCAACATGGAGATATTTTTACAGCATTGCTTGTTGGCGGCATCATCAGCTTGGTATGCGGCTTTATATTTGCATGGGCACGTTCAAAGTTACAACTTCAGGATATTCCAAAATTATTACAACAGGGTTGGGCACTAATGAGCTCATCAATCTTTATGCTCTGTCTTGCATGGACATTCAGTTCATTAATTTCTAATGAACTCGGAACAGGTCAATATTTAGCTCAGCTTTTAGTAGGCTCTTTACCATTATTCATGCTGCCGGTTATTTTCTTTTTCGTTTCTATTGTCACAACGGTAGCTATTGGATCTTCATGGGGAGCTATTGCGATTATGGTTGCGATTGCCGTACCTATGGTTTTAACACTCACACACGCAGCAACGCCAACAACACTTGAACATATATGCATTATGTTCCCAGTCCTGGGAGCAATTCTTTCAGGAGCTATTGCGGGAAACACTATTTCCCCTATTGGAGATGCCACTATCATGGCTTCTACCAGTACACAAACGTATCACGAAGACCATATCAAAACACAAATGGCCTATAATTTACCCGCTATTCTTGCAACGGGATTAAGCTTTATTATCTATAGTTTTTTAGCTTCTTATACGTCATTATTTATTTCAGCACTCATTGCCCTTACTATTGGTATTGGGACATCGTGCATAATCTTAAGCTATAAGCATAAAAAAGAACTGATTAACGAAAAGGAAAAAAAGCTCAATGCCCAGTAGCCTTGTATTAGTTCCTCCGCTTGTTGTGCTTTCATTAAGTCTAGTTACTAAACGTATAGTAGAGGCTTTGTTTGCCGGTATCCTTGTTGCCGCTTGTATAGCATCAGATTTTTCGCCCTTTGCCGCAGCTCATTTAACTCTTAATAAGTTTTGGGAGCAGCTGGGATTCCCCGCATTTCTTTCTGGAACTGGTTCAGAAAATGTATATTTGTTTGGATTCTTAATTTTCTTAGGAATCTTTATAGCATTACTCACTCACACAGGTGGTACGCAGGCATATAGCCAACTGATTAACAAAACATTAAAATCACGCAAAAATGTAGAAACATCATCTCTCATTCTTTCCATATTGTGTATGATCGACGATTACTTCAGCATATTGACGGTTGGATCTGTTATGCGTAATTTAGCCCAATCATTTAAAATTCCACATGTTAAGTTAGCGTTTTTAATTAATAGTATGGGTCCACCCTTATGCATACTCTGCCCGATTACTAGTTGGTCGGCCATGCTTTTAGGCCAGCTTTCGCATGCTGGTATTTCAACACAGAACATAAGCGGACATTTTACTGATCCCTTTTTTATGTACCTGCGTATTATCCCGTACATTTTCTATTCATTTATCATTTTCTGTTCTACATGGTTTATTGTAAGAAAGAGAATTTCATATGGCCCTATGCATCAGCACGAACTTATTGCCAAAGGCACAGGCAACTTATTCGGTGGCAAAGATCCTGTTAAGAACAATTTAGATCTTGGCGATAAACAAGGGACATTGGTTGATTTTATCTTCCCGATTTTCTTTCTCATGGTTGCAG
>CAZJQM010000138.1:0-2465 GCA_964548355.1 uncultured Pseudomonadota bacterium | reverse complement strand
ATTTTTTTAAAAAACAAACGAAAAACTCAATGCAAAATTACTTCAAACATTGGTTGTTCAAAAAACAGCCTATGCCAATAGTCTTAAAGGCCAATTTACCTTTGGGTCGTTTACACTTAATGCTAGCGGTGTTGATGATATTAAAGCCGGTCTGTATATCTACTTAACTAATACCCCTGAAATGGCAGATGCCCAAGGGAATCCAATTCAAGATTATGTGGTAATGGCTCAACTTAATAATCAAAACTTCCCTATTAAAGTAGGTATTCCATTTGATACTAAAACAACTAATGGATTTATAAGCTTAGTGACAGGAAATGTTTATAATGCAACGTCATCTCATGCGGTAGGTTCTGGATATACTAATGTCTACACCATGTATTCAAGTAAATTAACGCCTACATTGCTTGCTGCTATAGCAAAAGCACAAATAGCATACAAGTCAGTTCCAGTAAAACCTACTACTCCACCACCTACACCGACTACACAACAACCTCAAACGCCATTTGCTGCTAAAGAAGATCTTGCACCAAATGAAACACAGGTAAGCCAAGCACAAGGTTTTGGTGGCAGCATTTCAACTTTACCACCAGCACAAAAGAGCCTGTCTGATCAACAAAAATCAGCTGCAGGCTCTAGTCAAACAAATTTTGGATTTGATATGTCGGGAGGATTTTAGAGAATTTCAACACAAGTAGATTTGTCTTTATCTTCTTCTGTGCATATTTCTGTTTCGTCTTTTTCACGAGAAGAAGGAATTTCGTCCACTTTTGTTTCTTCACACGCAACAGTTTCTAATGATGAGCTTGCTGATTCTGTTTGATCTATACATGGAGCAACAACTTCAGCTGCTACCGATTCTGATTGTTGTTCTTGTTGAACTACATCTGATGGTGTTGTAGTGTCAGCAGGTATGATGTCAGCTTGGGTACAACAACACGGTTGACCAGTAATCATATCTTCTTCTGATAGTGGTGATAAGGCATGCAAACAGTTAAGGTTTGCTAGATCTGCAAATAATCTTCTGGCAATAATACCACCTACTGCAAATGTGAGAGCTTTTATAAATCCTGGTTGACTCACCGGAGATATATCATTTTTAGCACAGTATGCTAAGTAAGCAGTAAACGCAGCTAAATAACTAAAATCTGATAGCTTCTGCAAGTTGCGTGCTGTAAAACATTCTTCAGTGGCAACCTTTTTAACTCGCTTGAACCCATTTTCGACAGGTGTAAACCATTTTTCAGATTCTGCTGCAGTAATGTCGCCTTGCCCATCTTGCGCTTGAACTACTACATTACTACCCATAACTACAACTGCTAGTAGATATCTGATCTGAGGTATAATCATTATCATTCCTTAATTTGAAAAGTTTGAATTTAACCCTCTACAAATAACACAACTAGCCGATTTAGCAAGCTAGCCATTTGCCCTATCAGCCGTTTGTTTTAAACTATATATATGGATACACGTTTAGACCTTTTACCTACATCTTCGGGTGTTTATCTGTTCAAAGACCAGGCCAATAATGTCATATATATTGGTAAGGCCACCTCTTTGCGCACGCGCGTACGTTCTTACTTTAAACCCAACAACAAAGACTGGAAAATAGACTCATTACGAGCGGAAATTGCTGATATCAGTACTATTGTTACCAAAAATGAGACGGAAGCGTGTTTACTTGAAGCCCAGCTCATTAAAGAACACCAACCTAAGTTCAATATCTTGCTCAAAGATGGGCAACCGTTTGTGTATCTTGTATTTACTCAAAACGATAAGTCAGAGGTTCCGCCTAAACTGGAAATCGTCAGAAACAAACAAGAAAAAGGTATCTACTTCGGACCATTCTTGCACAAAACTGATGCACGTAGGGTCTATGCATACCTGCTCAAAACTTTCAGGCTTAAATGGTGTAATAAAAAAATACCTGGCGGGTGCCTTGATTATCACCTTGAACTCTGCCCTGGCGTATGTACCGGTAGATTTGATAATAAGGAATACCAGTTCAGGATAAATCTTGCCAAAGAAGCGTTACAAGGTAACCATAAAGAATTCTTGCGTTCTTTAAAAGAACGTATTGCCTTGCATAACATACAATTAGAGTTTGAAAAATCACGCAACCTGCAAGAATATATTGAAAACTTTGAATCTATTTTTGCAACCCTGCGTACCCATTATTCAGAAAAAAAATATGCACATGAAGCATTTATAGCAACAGCACCTATTGGATATAAACCAAAGGAAAAACCAGAGCTTGCACTTAAGCTCCAAGAATTATTGAATCTTCAAAAGCCGGTCATCACTATTGATTGTTTTGATATCTCACACTTTCAAAGCAACGCTATAGTAGGTTCATGTATACGGTTCACCAACGGTCGACCTGAAAAAGATAAGTTCAGAAAATTTAAAATTCGTACGTTACTTGAGCAAAATGATTACGCTGCATTGCAGGAAATTGTTCGTAG
>CAZJQM010000137.1:0-2468 GCA_964548355.1 uncultured Pseudomonadota bacterium | reverse complement strand
TCTGAGTGTTTTTATCGATTTTGCCAGAGTCAGCTTTCAAACAGCCTATGGTGTATGGAAACTTTCGCGGTTGCCACAGCCACGAGTAACTATTTTTGGTGGCAGCAAAATTGATTTAAGTCATCCGTATGCATTGCAAGCGATGGAGCTTTCGCAAAAATTAGTTGATAGCAACATTTCTGTGCTCACCGGTGGTGGTCCGGGTATTATGCAGTCTGCTAATTGTGGTGCGATTAGCGAAAACTCTAACCCAATTCGCAGTATGGGCATTGGTGTCAAAGGGCTTGACGATCAAGCATTAAATAAATGCGTGCAAGAGCTTGTTTTGGTTAAATATTTTTATGCTCGTAAATGGTTGTTAACGCAATATTCAGATGGCTTTGCAATTTTCCCTGGTGGATATGGGACATTAGATGAACTTGCAGAAGTAGCAACACTCATGCAAACAGGGTTTTTGGGGATACATCCTATTGTTCTTATTAACACAGAATATTGGAAGCCATTTTTAGATTGGGTAAATAGCTCAGCGCTTAAAGGTGGCTTACTCAAAGATAAAGATAAAAACTTGTTATTCGTAACTGATGATATCGATCAAGCAGTCGAGATGCTCAAAAAGAGTGTTGCATCTAAAGTGCAAATGGGGATGTAATTTTACGAATCACCATTACTCTCTGACTTGCCTGAATGCTTAGCGGCGTATTGCTTTTTGAAGTCTTCAAATTCTTGTGACGCTTGTTGCATATCACGATCGAGTGTTTTAATAAGAAATGCTGCTTGTTCTGGAGATTCAGCTGATTGTACTTGAAGTTTTCGTAATGTTAAAATTTCAAGCAAAGAAACTTGGCCAAGATTTGCTAAATAAGGGCTTTGTTTTAGATAGTTTAACCATTCATAATTAAGTTCAACTACTTCGACATTTATTTGATGTGTATTTTGTTCACCTGTATTATTTGATTCAGCGCTCTTTTTAGACAAAAGATTTAGCTTGAGTTCAAGAAGCTCTTTTAGTTGTTTATTTAAAACAAACATGTCTTGCTGATTTGGAATATCTTTTACTAATAATAAAACCTTTTTTATAATTTCAATAAGTTCTTTTTCATGTTCAACTATAGCATTACTGCGCTGTTCTACTGCTATCTCTCTATTTCTATATTTGTCACGATCGGCCAGTGCTTGTTCAGAGATTTGTATTAATTGAGAGTTCCTATGATAAGTTTGCGCCATGACACCAACGCTTGAAGCAATACTTAATATTTGTAGGATCCCCAACATCAATATTCCTTTTTTGTTCATAATCGATTTAGTTAAATATATCCAATAAATGTTTGGATAAACAAGCATTATTTTAAGTTACCTAGTAGCAGGTTTTTGCAATATGCTTTTTATATACCATTTGAGAAAGAAGTCATTTAAATAAGTAACTTTCTCCAAGCGTTCTTTGCATTTCTTAATATAATCATCATTGATACCACATATACCATTGAGTCCCCATTTTTGAAGACTTTTTCTTTTTTTGATCAACCATTCAAGGCAATCTTTTTCATACATCATGTCTTTCATGCCTTGGATAAACGTGCGATTATCACTATCTATAAATTGAGGCTCTGTATAGGTATCAAACATAGTTTGTGCAAGTTGGTTGAGTAAATCATTGCGAGGCATTTGTTTGAGAGTTTCGATCGACAGATTTTTCCAATTCATCCACGCTTTAGGATTATCAATTAATGAATGAACTTTTTTGACATGATATTTAATATAAGTGCAATAGGCGATAACACAGGATCCTAAGCCTATTGATATAGCTTTGACATGCCGTTCAACAAAGGTTGGCTTTCGTCCATAGTTAAAAGTAGTGCTTTGATTAATAATGTATGGAGTTATGTTTTGTGGGGTTGTTTGTTTAGGAATATTATCACTTTGAGTTTGGATGGGTAGAGAAGATTCATCGCCTTGAGTTGTTCTTATATCTGGTTCCTGCTGCTGTGGTGTTACATCTTGTTTGACTTTTAAGTATTTTGTTAAATTTTTTTTTAAATGTAAGAAATCATAATTTGTTTTTCCAAGAGCGTCTTGCTGAAGCATATGTTCAACGCTTGATTTGGGTGAATAAAATAACACACTATTTGTCGAATTTGCCTCACACATAGCATCTTCTATAGCTTTTCCGTAAAACATCCATCCTTTGTGTTTGTAGCTAAAGTATTTAATAACGCCGATAAGATGTGTTTTGAAAGGAATGTCATCTGTTTTTGTTATTAAATGTTTTGATAATACTTGGGGACTTGGTTCTTTATCATCTCCTACAAGCTTTGAAATGCCAGCCATGTCTTTGTTATCTAATACCAATCGCCACTCATTATCGTGTGGGTATGCCTGAGGTTCTCCAGATGGATTGGATGGTGGCATGCCAATCATTGTTTGGCTTGATAAGAAAAAGATTAAAGAAATTATGAAATATAACATTGCTT
>CAZJQM010000136.1:0-2506 GCA_964548355.1 uncultured Pseudomonadota bacterium | reverse complement strand
GTGTAGTGTTGCCAAATTTACCACCATCACAGAATTCTTGTTTCATCGAGCGAACCAATGTTCACCCTCCACAAGCAAGAACGGCATGCCCTGCCGCCCTAATATTTATACTCGCATTTAAGTCACGATCTATATTTAAGCCACAAACACATTTATATATGCGAGTACTTAATGCAATTTCTTGTATTCGACCGCATGATGAGCATTTCTTTGTTGAGGGCTCATAACGACCAACCGTTATTATTCTTTTGCCTCGCCACGCTGCTTTATAATGAAGCATTGAGATAAACGAATTCCAAGAAGCATCTGATATGGATTTTGCGAGTTTATGGTTTTTAACCATGCCTTTAATATTGAGGTTTTCTACAACTATCACGTCGTGGTTTTTGACAAGTTCCGTAGTAATCTTTTGCTGAAAATCTTTTCTGTTGTTCTTTACATTAATATGACATTGCACAACATTAACAACTTGTTTTTTTCTATTCTTACTTCCTTTGATTTTTCTTGATAATTTACGCTGTTCCCATGCCAGCTTTTGTTCAGCTTTTCTTAACCATCGTGGATTTTCAATTTTTTGACCATTAGATATAGTTGCAAAATGAGTTAGCCCCATATCAATACCAATGATATTTGAGTCTTCGATTGATTTGTTTTCTATCGCAATATTTATTATGCATGAGAATGTAATAAACCAATGTTTGCCTTCACGCTTAATCGTTGCTTGCTTAATCAAACCCTCTAATGGCCTTGAGTCATAATAGGTAACCCATCCTATGTTAGGCAGAAAAACCCTACCATTTTGAGCTTTCACTCCCTGTGGATATCTAAAAGAATCTTTTTTACCTTTTTTCCGAAATTGAGGAAATCCAGCTTTTTCATTATTCTTTAATCGCCTAAAAAAATGTTGGTAGGCTGACATAAGATCTTTTAATGCTTGCTGGAGGACTTGCGAGTGAATTTCTTTTAGCCAAAATTTATCAACAATGCTTTTTAGACATGTGAGTTCGCTGCAAAGATCCGCGTACCTTAATCTCTTCTTTTCTTGTTCATATTTTTGAACAGACAGAGCAAGTGCCCAGTTGTATACAAAACGCGTTGAGCCAGCAAAATTATTGAATAATAAAGACTGTTGCCGATTAGGTTTTAGGCGATATCTAAAGCTCTTTATGAATTCCATATATTTCGCAACTCATTTACTTTGAATATCTCTTTTTGGAAGAAATACGAATTTTTATATATTATATCAATAGCTCAGATCCCATGTAAAACATCTTCATAAAGCAATTGGTATTTAATGAATATACCCAAGAGCCCTAATCGTTTCATCCAGGTAAAACTTCTTAATGGATTCAAACAAACATTAACGTATAAAGTGCCCCCCCAGTGGCAGACAGCTGATCTTGTCGGTGCAATTGTGCAAGTACCTGTCCGCAACGCAACTATGTTGGGTGTAGTTGAAGATTTGGTATCAGAATTAGCTTTTACTCCGCAATATATCATTAAAGAAGCATTGAGCATTGAGCAAATGCCCGCCGACCCTTATTACCAACCATTTATTAAACAACTGGCTAGCTATTACCGCCTAGATTCAACCTTTTTTTCACGCAGGCTTAAGCAATTCTTGGCCCAAAAGGAAGTAAAAGAATATGTGCAAGAAGCACCAACAAGCTCACCAGATATTGTTACCTTAACCGATGAACAACAAAAAGTTGTCGATTTTTGCTTGCCACACATCACTACCCCAACATTTACGCCAGTGGTTGTGCACGGTGTTACCGGATCGGGCAAGACAGAAGTGTATAAAAAGCTTATAGAACACGCGCATAAAGAAAATAAATCGGTTATTTTTTTACTACCCGAAGTCACGCTTGCTACATCATTTGAACATCTTTTTAAACAACAGTTATCCCAAATACCAATCTTTGGATTTCATTCAGCCACCAGCGTAAAGGATAAAAAGTTCCTTTGGCAATCACTTATTGCCCAAAAACCTTTAGTTATTATTGGTGTGCATCTGCCCATTTTGTTACCGATCGCCAACTTAGGGTTAATTATTGTCGATGAAGAACATGAAGTTGGTTTTCAAGAAAAGAAACATCCAAAAATTAATTCAAAAGAAGCAGCATTATACCGCGCAAAGATTGCTGGTATTCCTATTGTGCTTGGTTCTGCAACACCAACTCTTTCAACACTCTATAATGTAAAGCACAAAGGCTGGCATTTTTTTCAGCTCCTTAAAAGATTTTCAGGAACATTTCCCACTATTAAGATCGCGTTATTGTCAGATAAAAAACAACGCAGACAATTTTGGATCACCAAGCAACTTCAGGATGCAATCGCACAACAACTTGAGCGCAAAGAACAAACTATTATTTTTATTAATCGCCGCGGCTACAGCTTTTTTGTGCAATGCAAAGAATGTAGTTTTATTTTCCAATGCCAACAATGCTCTGTGAGTTTGACATTGCATGCTTCCGGTCAGCTTATCTGTCATTATTGTGGCTTT
>CAZJQM010000135.1:0-2523 GCA_964548355.1 uncultured Pseudomonadota bacterium | reverse complement strand
GTTGCCTTTGTTCTAGCAAGGAATTAATGCTAGTATAATTTTCTGCTCCACCTTTTATATTCAACATAATAGGGGCAAAACCATTCAAAATATCTCTGACTGTTTTTCCTTGTGCATTTTTCAACGATATATCAACAGATTTGGTATGAATAAGTGACAACAATATTCTTCCCCGCTCGATCCACGGATTTGTTGTTTTATAGAATTTTGTTGTAACCGATGTAACTATAGAAGCAAGTAATACAGCCAATGATGGCCAAAATACTTTTTCTCCTTCTGTCATAGAAGCAACCAATCCCGCAAGTCCCAGACCTGCTCCCATACCACCAGCAATTTCTGCCCTCTCCCATACAGTCAACTTATGGTTTTGCAATCCTTTAACAAATTCGCGCATGGCAAGCATTACGGGAGTTTCCTGATCATCCATTCTCACATTGACATCAGCATCTTCTCGAATAGCTTTTATGACATCATCAGAATTACCTTTTTTGATACCATCAACAAGCTTTTGAGTTGCCATTTGGTTAAAAGCATGAACGGATATGTGAGAACTCAGACTTAAGATGAGCAATAAGACAATGCTTTTTTTACGTATAATCATAAGTAACCTCTGTAAGCTATTTATTGTAAGTATACCAGGTTAAATCGCTCATAAGCAATGGTTGGATCAGGTAAAAGCAGGTCTGTCATAAACCCAATAATCAACTTTTAAGAATTCTGTAAGAAATTTGCGTATATATTCAGGTCTGTTGGTATAATATCCAACTTCACATTCGTATCCTGAAGCAAAGGAAGCTGCACCAAATAATGTTGCAAGCCCTAGTGACCCAAAAAACATTTCCCAATAGGCCCCTATTTGATTAATCACATCACGTGAATGAACTTTTCTTGGCCTATCATGAAAACATAGTATCATCAAAGGCGGATATAATGACAGGAATCCTGCGGCAAGAAACGCTACACATAATGTAGCAAACAAACCCTTTTTAGATTCAGATGACATCCAACCTTGTTTTTCAGCTTTATTAAAAGCTTCTTGGGCTTTGTTATACAGCATAGTCTTTTGAGATATTGTCAGTTTAACGTCTTTAAGACCGTGACTGAGAGCTATAAAATCATGTCGCTCGATTGCATCTAGAAGAACAGGCATATTGGCTTTATTATCGTGGGCCGATATTTGGAAGCAGCACAACAAACAGAATATAAAATACAAAAACATCATATCCTTTGCTGAGTGGATAATTTTAACTTTGCGCATCAAAGAAAGTACATAGCTTTGAAACTCGTTGATACAGATTTTTATTAATCAATTCTTCCATACACTCATTGAGCAACTTTTTCTTTATTTCGCCGTAATTCATATCAGAATTATCTTGGCGTGTTGTATCCCATAAATGTTCTAATGCTTGTTCATAGCTTTTGCGGATTTCACGCACGTGCTCTGGTAGGGATGGTTTATTTATTTCAATAGCTCTTAAAAAACGTGCAACTGAAAAATGATGTTGTTTGTGAGACACACGGATGTTGTATATCAATTCAGCAGAAATAGAGCGCTCAAGCATATTAATGATTTGCTTCCAACATTGCGTACCACCTTCTAGGCTAATCGTAACGTCCCCATCAACAGCTTGCAGCATATAGTCAGACATGACTACATCTTCACTAAACACAGTAAAGCCTGCAACTTTATTTCCTTTTTCATCATACTTTGGATAACGCACCATACCATCATTGTTATAAACAATTACAAAATTCTGAACTAGCGGTGATGCATAACAACCCCATTTATTTAACGCGATATGAATATGGCCTACAATATTTGCAAGCACTCTATGAGCTTGGTCTGGATGCTGATCAATATATTCATTTACCAATGCGTTGACATCATATTCATCTGGATTTTGATAACCGGTATAGCCGTATTCAATAATCCCACAGTTTGCAAAACGATCTTCTAAAATAGAACGTGCATAATCAGAACCTTGCTTACTAAATACACGTACACCTGAATCACCTACTACCTGTACCAGCTTTTTATTGGTAATGCCCATGACTTCCATAAGCTTGGCTTTAAGCGCAGGGAAATTAACTTCTTTTTGCTTATCTACATGCACACCAAAAAAACGCAAGGTTTTACCTTTATGCTCAAACTCAATAAGTCTCACAGAAGGCATGAATTCTTTGATTTGGTACTTGGTATTATGCCCCGCAAAACAATCAATAACGTCACCAAGCATAAACCGCTCAGTTACCACTCGCTCAATAAATTTTGCTCTGTTTGCAGGCGTATCAAAAGGCACATCGATGATGGTTTTATAGCCAGCTTTTTTGTACTGCTCTTTGAGATAATGATAAAACTCAATAGATCTTTCTAAGCCGATTCTACTTAATTTATCATAGTATTCTTCAGGCAATGGCTCGAGCATAAAAATAAGGTAAAATACACTGTTTTTTGCTATTTCTTCAGATTCTTGAGAAACAGATCTATTAAAGCCCTTGCTTATCAATTAATCCATTGTAAAA
>CAZJQM010000134.1:0-2532 GCA_964548355.1 uncultured Pseudomonadota bacterium | reverse complement strand
TGGTCGCTCTGGCCGACAAGGTGATCCCGGTGAATCACGATTCTATATCTCGCTCGAAGATGATCTGATAAGACGCTTTGGTGGCGGCGACAGCATGAAAAATAGCATGACTCGTTTTGGCCGCTTTGGTATGCAAGAAGAAGATGTTATTGAATCAAAATTTGTATCTAAATTAATTGAGAATGCTCAAGAAAAAGTTGAAAAGCATAATTTTGATGCCAGAAAAAATACACTTGAATATGACGATGTACTCAATCAACAGCGCATGGTCATCTATCAATATCGTCGCGATGTATTGGAAGGTGATCAACAAATTTATGAACTTATTCGCGATATGATCATTACCTCAATTCAATATATTTTTGCTCGCAATGTTGAGCAACGATCAATTACCCCTGAGCAAGCAGAAGCTGTGTTAACAGCTGTCAGTGGTATGACCGGATTGCCTGCTGATGATTTACGTGCTCATAATTTTAACTTAAGTAACTCTGAACAGTTCCAAGAAGATCTGATTAAATTCTTGCTTGAAAAATATGAACACTATCGCCAACAACAACGCGCTGAAGTTGTTCAACAAGCAGAGCGTTGGCTAATGCTTGAAACAATCGACCAAGCATGGAAGCAGCATATGCTCAACCTTGATAGCTTGCGTGAGGGTATAGGTCTGCGTGGGTATGGTCAGAGAAATCCTCTCATTGAATATAAGCGAGAAGCATATTCTATGTTTGAAGAAATGATGCAGCAAGTACGTGCTGAAGCTGTGCACCATATTTTCCATCTTAATATTGAACGCTTTAATCACCATGAGCTTGAACAACGCCGTGAGCGTGAGCTAGATCATTTGAATATGATTGGTGGTGGTGAAAATGGTAACGAAGCTGCTATTGTTTCACATGTGCGAGCTGAAGATAAAGTAGGCCGCAATGATCCTTGTCCATGTGGCTCTGGTAAGAAATATAAAAAGTGCCATGGCATTCAGTAGTAGTTATTAAAAGGGGAATAAATGAAGGGTAGGTTTATTTTAGGTGCTTCGATAATTCTTTCGCATGCTTTAGTTCATGCAATGGAAATTAAGACACCAAATAGTAACCCTTTAAATGTTCCTGTAGCTTTTGGTGAATGTGTTGAGCGAGTGATGCAGCAAGAAGATCGTCGACAGGCTTTGCGCACATTTGCTCTAACGTTAATCGGTAAATTGGAAAAGTACGATACTAGAAAGCAAAATCCAGCTTTAAATAATCTCATTCAAAGCAAAAGTCTTGAAGATTTAAGTGTCTTCTTTTCACATATCAAATCTGAATATGATCGATGGGTATTCTTAAAAAGAATTCTTAAATGTTGGGAAGTAGAAACTTTTGATGCTATTCCAATATTAGATCTGAGTGGCAAAGTAAAAGGTATGGACCTTCATCTTCATGATCCTGCTTCTAAAGAATTGATCCAACTCATATTGAATGAAAAAGACATCTATGATTTTTTGAAGAAAACTAAAATTCTAAATGCAAAGAATGCATATCAAACACTCAAACAAGATTTTTCACGCCATGCCGAATTAGTTGCTTTGCAAGGGAAACCCTCTTTTTGTCCTGTGAGCAAAATCTTTTTTTGGGAAGG
This sequence comes from uncultured Pseudomonadota bacterium, assembly GCA_964548355.1. GTDB lineage: Bacteria > Babelota > Babeliae > Babelales > JABCYS01 > CAZJQM01. The sequence continues at coordinate 918 of CAZJQM010000134.1, read as the reverse complement.
AGACCTTAAGAAGATTAAGTCGCAACCATTTATAGCTCGGTTTGGTGATTTATTTCTAAAATATATTCCTCACGCTCAAGAAATCCATTCACAACAATGTCACTGTGAAGGAATGTCATTGTTACATGCTGTGGCTGGTATGAATGGCAAGTTATTTAAATATTTGGTTGAACAACTCAGAAGTAGATCTGAAAAAATAGATGTTAAGGCAAAGGCAAGAGGTTTAACACTTGTTGGATGGTCACAGAAGTTAAAGCGACAAGCTGAAGCTATAAAAATTCTTATAGAAGAAGATGTCCGCATTTCAGAATTGCGTGATGATGAGCAATATATACCTGGACATGCGCGTCGCGAGATGAATCTTATATATAAATTATGCAGCCACCATCCTAGTGAAGAAATAGTAAAAGCTGCTCAGCAAACATATAATGAATTGTTTCCAAAGTAGTTAATAGAATTGATCATACGGCAGTTTCGTGTTCAATATTCTTGTGTACAGCTTTAGTTTCAAAAGCAAAAGCAGATCTAATAATAAAATCTAAATCTGAAAATCGTGGTTCCCAGCCTAAAATGTTGTGTGCGCGTTCGGGAGAAGCAACTAATGCTGGTGGGTCTCCTGCGCGTTTGTCAGCAAAGATTGTTTTAATGGGTAATTCTGTAATGCGTTCGACAGTTTCGATCATTTGCTTTACTGAAAATCCTTGTCCTGATCCTAAGTTGAAAATGTCTGAAGGATTTCCTGCTTCAAGATGTTTGAGCGCACTTAAATGTGCTTGTGCAAGATCAAGAACATGCAGATAATCGCGTACACAAGTGCCATCTTTGGTTGCATGATTAGTGCCATAGATAGAAAAAGGTTTTTGCAAAATTGCAGCACGGAGTAAAAGGGGGATAATGTGTGTTTCTGGTGTGTGTTGT
>CAZJQM010000133.1:0-2566 GCA_964548355.1 uncultured Pseudomonadota bacterium | reverse complement strand
ACAAGGATCTGAAGAACGTAGACATCCATCCCCTAAGAATCTTTGTAAAAAATCACACAATTCATTCCTGTCTGGATGCTCTTTGCAAAACTGTTCAATTAATGACTCTGCTTCGTTCGCTTCTATTGTAATTTTAAAGGTCGAACATATTATTCCTATACCACAAACAAAGCATGAATCCCAATCGTTGAGTGTTGCTACATTACTCAACAATGGTGTTAAAGCTTGTTGTAAAATAGCAGAAATAAAGGAATTATAGGCTGCAGGTTTTAACAGTAGACCATCTGTTTCTTGAGTAATGAGTTGTTTGTTTTTCAAAGCATGTAGTTGATCATAAGCAGATTTCATACCTACTAAAGCTACAGATTTATAGCCTTCCCATTTACTTTCATCAATTTTTTTTTCATCTTTAAGAAATGCAGTAAACGACTTCATTTCTTGGACGACCCCTGAAGTAGCCAAATATGTTTCAAAGTTATTAAATTCCATGCCATACAAAGACATACTCATTAAACTTAAACAACAGATCATTTTTAAATTCATAACACGCCTCAAAAAGAAGGGCCTTGTTACAGGCCCTTAAATTATTCCTATTCTATTATTCCCATTCTAAGGAGCCAGCAGTCTGATATTCAGTCACGCGTGTTTCAAAGAAATTCTTTTCTTTGCTCAAGTCTGTCGCTTGAGACATCCATGGGAATGGATTTTCTTTATTATAAACCTTGGGAAGATTTATACGCTCAAGACGTCGATCAGCAATATGCTCAACATAGTCTGAGAACTGTTTAGCATTGATACCCAACAACCCTTGCGGACATGCATCATATGCATATTTCTTTTCAAGAATAACTGCTTGTTGTATCAATCCAACAATTTCATCTTTAAAACTTTGCGTCCAAATTTCAGGATTTTCAGAAATGATATTATTAATCAGATCGCAACCAAATGCTAAATGCAGACTTTCATCACGCATGATGTATTCAAATTGCTCACCAATACCAATCATTTTCTTCTGGCGTTTTAACGCTAACATCATGGCAAAACCAGCATAGAAGAAAATACCTTCCATGATCACGTAGTAGCCAATTAAATCATGTACAAACTTACGAATATTTTCTGTACCTTTGGTTTCAAAATTAGGATCAAAAATCGATTTGGTAAGATTAATTACAAAAGAATCTTTTTCATGTATCGAAGGAATGGTCAGATACATGTTGTAGATTTCGTCCGGATTTAAGCCTAATGAATCACAGCAGTAAATGAATGTATCGGTATGCACTGCTTCTTCATATGCTTGGCGTAATAAATACTGACGACACTCAGGATTGGTAACATGACGATACACTGCAAGCACAAGATTATTCGCTGTTAATGATTCTGCTGTTGCAAAAAAACCAAGATTCCAAATAATCATGCGACGTTCAGTTTCTGTTAAGAACGTGCGTGATTTCCATTGCTCAACATCTTGTTGCATGGAAACTTCTTCAGGCGTCCAGTTATTAGCAACACCAGATTTGTAATATTCACGCGCCCACAAATAGGTCATGGGCAATATTTTATTAGGATCGACACTAGAATTATTAATAATTCTTTTTTTTGATGGTTTCATGAAAACTCCTCATACATATTAATTTCACCGGCACAATTTTATTAGCCCAATTTCATTGACATGATTCACAATCAGGATCAGTTAACTTACATGCCTTCATTTCTATATTTTCTGGCAACTGCTCAACGGCCACTTGCTGTGGTGCTACTTGCTCAGCAGCTGCAGCTCCATATTCACGTTTTTGTGTATAGCCATATTTTTTTGCATCAAGCGTAGATTTTTCAATCTGACTTGCACCCAATGTACGCAGGTAATACATAGTTTTCATACCTGTTTTCCATGCAGTCATATAAATATCATTCAACTTGGTGCCAGATACACCCTTCATGAATACGTTATGTGACTGCGCCTGGTCAATCCATTTACCACGTGTAGTAGTAATATGTATCAACCATTCTGGGTCAATATCAAACGCACATTTATATTTTTCTTTTAATTGTTCAGGTATTTCAGTAATACGGTCAAGCTCACCATCATGATATTTAAGCTGGTCAAGCATATACTCATTCCATAAACCAAGCTTTTTCAAATCTTCTACAAGATAATGGTTCACAATAGTAAATTCGCCACTCATGTTAGATTTCACGTAGATGTTTTTATAAATAGGCTCGATAGATGGAAAGCATCCAGCAATGTTAGAAATAGTTGCTGTAGGCGCAACTGCCATAACATTTGAATTACGCATACCGTATGCACGTACATGCTCACGCACCGATGTCCAGTTTAAGCGCTGTGTACGAGAAACTTCTATTTTAATGCCACGCTCTTGCTCTAAAAGTTCTATCGTATCTAATGGGAACAAATTACGATCCCACTTAGAACCTTTGTATGAATTATACGCACCTTTTTCACGAGCTAGTTCAGAGGACGCCAAAATAGCATGGTAAGAAACTAATTCACCCAAATAATCAGCAAGCTCTAATGCTTTTTCGCTGCTAAATGGAATGTTTAATTCAA
>CAZJQM010000132.1:0-2587 GCA_964548355.1 uncultured Pseudomonadota bacterium | reverse complement strand
CTGAAGGCTGAGAGGACTCAAGCATTTGTTTCATATTTTTATATTGTTCCCCAAGCCTGTCTGAATCTTCCCAGTTATTAATCTCATAACCAATTTTTCTTAAAATAACCTTGCCAGACACTACATCATCCTCTTCCATTACCTGCTGTATTAATTGTGTGTGAACAATATATTTTTTAAGTTCTTCTTGCTCCATAGCAGAGACATAATTAACAATAAAAACAGTAAACAGTGCATAATGAATTTTCATATAATTTCCTTTTAAATGAGTAGTTGATTTATTTTTTTAAGCTCATTGAGGCTTTAACTCTGCTTCCATAGTTAATTGTAAAGCCAACCATTCATGAAGAGATTCTTGTTTTAAATTAGAATAAGTCTCAGAAGACAAACTACCTATCAAAGGTTGCGATTGCATGGCCAGCAGAGCTCCTAACTCTTCTATGGATTCTGCTAATTCCTTATTGCCTAATTTCACCAGCTCTTCATACCCAGGACCATATTTTTGTAAAAAATGACGTGCTATGCGATCTTTATTTTGTTTAAGCTGCATTCTTGCTGCAGCTAATACATGATGCTTCATCAATAATGGTTTAATATCATGAATGATAACGCTCTGCGTTGTTTTAGAGATCATTAACACAACTGGTGGCAAGGCATTAGGTTCCATAGAAAAAGAAAAATGAACTATCATACAAAGAATTAATAGCAATCCCCATTTTTTAAGCATTACTTATCGCCCTCTACGATAAACAATGGTGAAATTTCTATTAATTGGCTTATAACTTCTTGAGCAATTACATTCTTTTCAGCTTTAGTTTTATTGCGTAGCCTGTTGTACAAGAGCTCATCTGCAGTATTAGTCTTCTGTTCGATCCATTCTCTGCCTTTAATAATCCAAAGTTCCAACCCTATTGCACATAATAATTTACATGCTTCGTTTGTGATAATTTTGCCGTTACTCAATTCAAGGGCTTTTCTCAACACTTTGTATTCAACTAATAAACGAATATCTTGATCATCTTGTTGCTTATTATTATTAAAGCGACAGTGTGGTTCATCGCCTTGATTCATAGCAGTCAGCTGCAATGCACCAAAACAACAAAATATCACAATGATTATACGTTTCATGGAATTCCCTGGATCAACCAAACTTTTAAATATCTCATACAGAATAGCAAAAATCTTGTGTTTTCATATATTCCTTTGTTAAAACAACTTATGCAATAATATTTAATCAAGGAGTATTTATGAAATTCAATAAACATCGTTTTGCCTTGGCGGCCGCAGCAACCGCAGGTATATTTTATACCATCAAATCTGCACTTATCATTCTATTTCCCCGCATCATGTTTAACATCCATGCTCAAGCTATGCATTTAGTTAATGTGGAAAACTACATGCAAGATATACAAGTCACTCCTATGGGGTTTATTGTAGGATTTGTGCATGTGGTTGTTCACTCGTATCTTATTGTTTGGGTCTTTGCCTATCTGTATAACCGTTTTGAAGAACGTTAAGGAGTTACTATGTTATTTGAACCAATATCGTTTGCGCTAGCAGCAACTGTTACCATGAGCATTACGTATATTTGCTATACTATTGCCATGGCTTATTTCCCTAAATTTTTTGTACGCACCCATGCTTCTATGATACACCTTGTGCATTACCAAAAATATGCAAGTGACATCAAAGTAACCTTAGAAGGATTTATTTGGGGACTTATGCAAGTAGTGTTCCATACTTTTGTAACTGCATGGGTTTTTGCATATCTTTATAATTTCTTACTTACCCGTTAATGAGTTCAGTAAAATATATTATTAAATCAACGGGCGAACGAGAACCGTTCAGCGTTGAAAAATTTCAGCGTTCATTGCGGCGCGCAGGTGCTACACAAGATCTTATTAATCAGCTGACTGCTTACGTACTCCAAGCACCCGACCTTAAAACAAGCACTGATATTTACCACTATGCATACAATCATCTGCGCGCGCATAAGCCGGCTATGGCTGCGCGTTATAATCTTAAAAGCGCTTTGAGCCAATTAGGGCCCAGTGGATTCCCCTTTGAACGGTTTATAGCAGAAATATTTAAGCAACAAGGATTTACAACCAGCATCGATCAAGTAGTACAAGGCTTTTGTATTAATCACGAGATAGATATCATTCTAAAAAATGATCATGAAACATTCATGGTCGAATGTAAGTTCCACCAACCGCGCTTACATGCTGATGTCAAAGTGCCACTGTATATCAAAGCGCGCTTTGACGACATACAAAAACGTTCGAATATGTTTTTACAAGCATGGGTTGTTACGAATACTAAATTCACCTCAGATGCTATCGTCTATGGACAATGTGCAGGGTTAAAATTATTAAGCTGGGCATATCCAGAAGATAATAGCCTTTCTACTATGATTGATCATTTAGGCCTGCACCCTATCACCGCACTTACCTCTTTGAGCTCTAAACAAAAAAGATATTTAATTGAACATGGTTTGGTGCTATGTAAAGATACCCCACAACATATTTCTCTTTTAGAACAGCTGGGCTTTAATAATAAAAAAATTGATCAGATTCTTGAAGAAGCA
>CAZJQM010000131.1:0-2619 GCA_964548355.1 uncultured Pseudomonadota bacterium | reverse complement strand
TATATCCTGTATAATCAATGCTGCCCGTGCGGTCTGCTGCTACTCTGTTTGTTCCGCTTCCAAGATGTGTATCAATAACGAGTCCTCCTTCGGGTAAATAATTTTTGTAAATCCAATCATAGAGCGCGATTGGTTTTTGGGTTGGGTGTGTTTTGCCGTTGTCGTTTCTATTTAACTCTTGAACTCGTTTTAAATTAATTATTCTTACATTATCCATTCTGCTGCACCAAGCCAACTCTGCATCAGCAAAACACCTATCTGGATTTTTTTTATCCCACACTAGCCAGTGCTTTGAGTTAGCGTTTGGTATCCTCTCTATGAAGTGATTTGCGCCCCATATAATTTGGTCTTTAGAAATTCTTATGAGCTCAATAAAATATTCAAGAGGTGGTGCTTCGCTATCCCAACCATACTCTTTTGATGCAAACTGAGTTCTCGACTTTCTGTTGGTGCCCTGCTCTGCGTTGATGCCATACGGCACATCAACCACGGCTAAATGGAAATGCTTGTCGGGGTACTGCTTCATTGCGGGTAAACAGTCCTCGTTGAATACGTGGCTTGAGATTTTGGTTGCAATCATTTCTTTTCCGTTAAAACTTTTTGAACTACCGGGTTCTCAAATACCTTGTGGAACTCGGCAAGTGTTCCGCTCTGTGGCTTGGGCTTCACCGTTTTTGGAACAGCGTTCTTCATAGCCTCAATAATACTCGGGTGCCATCCATCCATGGCTCGTCTATGTTCCCTGAGATTTTATGAGCAATACATACGAACTTCATAAGTAAAAATAGTTTTTGTTGTGATTTAAAATTTTTTAATCTTTTTTTGTATGTGGTTATAATTTTTTTTTGGGAATTTCACATAGCATTTTTTACTCCCCATTTTGTCTGTGTATCTTCCCAGGATGTAAAAACCGGCATCGCATTATTTCCTAAATTTGCTCGCAGACATTCGATTATTAGAGCTGCGGTTGATTGGCAAACATTTTACCAACCTGCACGCGTACTATCATTTCCCCAAGAACAACCTTTTATTTTTGGCACAATAGCATGTTTTAAAAAACAAAAAAATATTTTCGATCTTCTTAAAGCATTTAACGCAACGTACCAACAAAACCCTCATGTAAGACTTGAAATATTAGGCGACGGCATTTTGCGACCTGAAATCGAAGCATGGATTGCTCAACACCAGTTAACTCAGGTCATTGCGTTGCATGGTTGGCAATTAAACCCAGCTGTATTTATGATCAATTGGCATGCATTTGTACTCAGTTCTTTGTGGGAAGGATTGCCCTGTTCAGTAGTTGAAGCACGTTTGCTTAAGTTACCTGTGCTCAGTTACGCAACGGGTGGCATACCAGACGTTATCAGCTCATATGAAAATGGCATTCTTGTAGAACAAGGTGATTGGCAAAAACTAGCAGAAAGTATGTTGCGCATTTCACAAAGTTCAGAATTATATACCAAACTTCAAGGCTTTAACGACCTACTTACCGACTTTAACGATAAGCACATGATCGATAAACATATGAGCCTCTATAAAAATTTATGAGATTATGTGGTATATTCCTCCTTATGGAGGACTCACATGAAATGGAAAATAATTATTGGATTGTTTGTTGCTACTGGAACTTTGTCTCTTTCTTGCATGGAATCTGAAGATACAGAAACTAAACAGGTTCCTATCAAACCTTTTCCTCATCATACGCCTATATTAATCAAAGAAAAGTATGTTGAAGCTGATGGTACTCATTGGGAGCTAGTAAAACATGTAGGAGGTCGCATTTTCATTAAATTCAAACATGATAAACGTGTTATAGGTTATGCAAAAACTATATATTGCAAAGAAAATACATCTGCACATATTCGTTCAGTGTATATCATAAAAGATTATGCAGATTTATTATCCAATCTTTTGGCTGCTACATGCGCAGAACTTGAGACAAAGCACAAAATTTTTACTATTTATGCCCTGGTTCAACCAATCAACCAGCAAGCCAAAACACCTATTGAGCAAAATAATCATTTTAATGAAGTAAAAAAAACATATATTGAATTGGGATTTAATCCTGAAGAATTTGATAGTCAATCTCAGCTTAAGCATTTTTGTTTTATGAAACGAGATACTTCTATAAAACCTTTACTTCTCGGTTTAGCAAACACTCTTGAACAAGAAAATGAGACGCCCTTTTCCAATCCATCGCAACATCCACCTTTGTTTAGAAAATTAAGCGATACAGAAGAAGAAGCATTACAAAAAATAATGGAACTCTTTAATTCATTACCATAAAAACTATTTTTTACTTGCCTAACCCCAGGTTTTTCCTATACATTGTCAGAGCATATCTCTTTCAAGGGCTTTATTTATGAATTACAAAAATTTATTACAAGCAATCGGCAACACACCGCTTATTAAAATCGATTTTGGAACTCCGCCAACAATATTGGCAAAATTAGAATATTTAAATCCAGGTGGTAGTCTTAAAGACCGTTCAGCACTTTTTATGATCGAAGATGCGGAAAGAAAAGGTACACTTAAACCCGGTGGCACCATTATTGAAGCTTCATCAGGCAATCAAGGTATTGCAGCAGCTATGATTGGTGCATTTAAAGGTTATAAAGT
>CAZJQM010000130.1:0-2689 GCA_964548355.1 uncultured Pseudomonadota bacterium | reverse complement strand
TATTTTTCTTTGCATAATCAGCTAAAGCTTTGTTAGCTTTATCATACTCTTGGGGTGCACCCATTTCAGATGCATATTTTAAATCACTTGTATGGCCCAACTTACCTTCGTTTCTTGTAAATTGTTCCTTAGGCATAGTTGGTGACTTCATTCCGCTTTTTTCTTTCATCTTACTTCTCCTTCTGGACTTGTTAAAAATTGCGCCACATTTGCAGTAGCCATTTGATTTTGCTGCTGCTGTAAGTGGTTGGCTTCACGAATTTGTAGAGCCATATTCAATGATTTTTGTATTTTATTCATTTCCAAATCTTCGAGTTTAATCATTGTCTCCACAAGTTCTAAATCAGCTTTAGATTGTGTATGCTCTGCCTCAGCTTCTGTTTGTATCATTTTCGCGGCTTTTTCGTATATATTGGCCATACTTTCTTTTTCTTTCGCAAGAGTTGCTTTGGCTTGAGCAAACTTAACCATAATGTCAGCATTATCAGATTTTGACTGTTGCTCGGCTTGTGCTTTCTGTTGCTGCATCTGTTGGGCTTGCTCTTCTTCCATGTCCGCGATAACTTGCTGCTTATTCGTAATAAATGCACTTTGAAGTATTGATTTATTAGCGATTGGAATACCCAATTCTCTAAAGTGTAGAAGCTGTTGTAATTCCATCTGTCTTTGAGTTGTTGAATAGTTGCCTTCTTCCACGGCCACACTATATTTAAGCGAACTAGCCATGAAAAATCTTTCGTGAGCTGGCTTTCCTAAAATTGCAGCGATTTTACCCTTACTAAAGTTTTTACGTATTGCTTGGAGCCGAATGTTTCCATATAATCGCTGTGAATAGTCCAATTTATCGAAAATAGTTTGAAGCGTTGTCAGTCCTGCTCCTTGTCTCAGCATTGATAAGATGCCTGATTTATCGTCTGTGGCTGAACCGAGTAGTTCTTCGTTAACTCCAGAGATCTTCGTGATATCTTCAGCTAATCCTCGGGATAATTCCATCATTCCCGGAGGCAAATCAGGTGCTGTAACACGCTGAATTTCATTCGGAAGATGACCCTTTTTCAATGGGATTATGAAACCCTGACCAGATTGTCTGAAAGCTTTTGTATCTGTAACACAGTCAACCGGGAAAATCCAACCAGAATTAATTTGAGATTCAAGTATCTGAAGTTCGATGACTTTGCGGTGGTTATAGAGATATTGACTGTCTCTTAAATTTCTAATAATTCCTTGCACCCTCCATGCATATGATTGGATATCTGGTTCGTGGTAACAAAGAGAAGGCACAAAAGGATACTGATCGATTTTAAGAAGATTGGGCCCATGATACATTGGTGTATTTCCAAGACAGATGCCAAGTTTTACCGTAGGAACATATTTCTTTGTGATCATTAGCCAAGGCTGTTGGGCCAATGTACGTTCCATTAAATCGTTTTCGTCATCATCATTTTGCTCCCACTCGGCCGCTTCGCCCGTCATTGGATCTAATACAATTGTAGCTTCTCTTGTCGTCCGATAGTAAAACTCATCGTAAGGCATCAATCTATTCATATCTAAATTTATGAGTTCAGCCTGCAATGGAAACCGTCCATCTTTATAACCATGTGGTTTCATCTTATCAATTTTATCAGCCATCCCAGGTAGCAAGGCTTTTGCAGCATTTTTATTAACCCATCGACGACGCCATATGAAGGCACAATCGCTCAAATCCTGCTTCTTAAACCATGGATCAATCAAAAAATTATTATATGATACATTATCAGTAAAAAGATCACCAGAAATAGGGTCTAGAGTGTAGTCAGGATAAAGATGAAGCAAAGACATGCCCGTATCGCAACTACCTTCGAAAGCTTGGCTGAGATATTCCTGAAATCCATCTCTATTTTCACAATATTTTAAAACGGCATTATATTCATCGGCTAAAGGATCGCCATTGGTGATTGGTACGGTAATCGTTGATTTTCGATTTTGTCTCTGACGTCCACATATCATATTGATATGACGGCGGCATAAGTTGAAGAAAAAACGTCTTTTTTGAGAATTAAAATTATCTCCATACATCATGCTATAGAGAGATTGATCTCCGGCTTTAAAACGTTTATCTATAGAGCCTTGCTGCCAATAAGATGCATTACTTGGATAACTTGAGGTATAATAATGATCCATCATTTGGGTTAAATCTTTATCTTCAACATTACCGTCTAAATAAAATTCTGAAGTATAAGAACCGTCGCCATAGCTACCCATTAAATACCTAAAGTAAAGTTAAACTTTAAATAACATATTTAGTGAATGAGGTCAACAGGTAATATCTTCGATAATTTTCCAACATATCCACCTTGAAAATTGTGCGATTGTTTGATGATTTTTGATAAGACTAAGCACATAATTATCATCGACATTTATAACATCGCATTCCATTATAACAGGAATATTTACAATTTCTAGCATTATTTCAACTTTCATTTTATTCCTTTACATATATCCTGAGCCATTATCACCAATACCTAAAAAGTCATTGTCTTGATAAATACTCTTCTTGAGTTGTTCTGCAGTAATATTTTCATCTGGATGATTCAGTAAACCGTCTGGGAACGCACTATAAAGGCAATATCGAAGGGCATCACAGATATGCTCGGGGCTCTTTGTTTTGTCTGGTCTATCTTCTTCCTTAGCTGCTGCTTTTGGGCACCAT
>CAZJQM010000129.1:0-2692 GCA_964548355.1 uncultured Pseudomonadota bacterium | reverse complement strand
TATCAAAAATCAACCAGTTTTACTATATATATTTTTTAAGTATTTATTAACAAATCATAATGGAGGCATCATGATTTGATTAAGAATGATCCTCGTACTTTCAATGTTTTCATCGATAAATGCTATGGAACAACAAGAACCAAAAGCATCGACAATTGTACGGGAGTTTGAAGCATTCATAAAACCATCTGCACAACAATTATCTGAACCTGTGTCATGCGAAGAACTTGTTAAGCTTGCTCGCGCTGGAAAGTATGAAGAATTACAAGCACTTCTCAAGCGAGATAAATCACAGATCGATGAGAAGTATGAAAACACAACCCCATTACACGCTGCATGCGTAAATGGTCATAAGTCTGTTGTTAAAGTTTTACTGGCTTGGGAAGCAAATTATAATATTCCAGATGCGACAGGAAGATTGCCAAAACAAGTTGCTTTGGATAATAAAAGTTTAGGGATAGCTAAGCTCATCGAAAAAGTTGAAAAAAATGCAGACAAGCTCAAAATGCTTACCTTGGCAGGATTTGGTCCCCAAGATGAAGTGGAGAAATTGGCAGGTCAATTAAGTCAAACAGTTCGTATCAAAGCAAAAAGAAAAAAAGAGCGATTGAGAAAAACAGTAAGTGAGATGTTTCCAAAAAGAACAAACAATTCATAATTTTTGTATGCTTGACAAAACAAACAAGTTTAATATTGTACTAAATCAGTACTAGTTTGTTGTCTTGCTCTTTTACAATTTCAGAGCAAAGGATTTCTCATGAATAAAGCAATGTTAGTTGAAAGAATGTCTAAAATGACAAAAACTTCTAAGTCAACCTGTAAAGATTGCCTAGAAGCTTTCATCTCATCAATCGGCCAAGCGCTTAAGACTGGCAAACCTGTTGTATTAACTGGTTTTGGTACCTTTACGACAATCAAAAGAAAAGCTCGTACAGGTGTAAACCCAGCTACAGGCAAAAAAATGCAAATCCCTTCTAAGAAAGTTCCTAAATTCAAACCAGGAAAAGCACTTAAAGGGCTTGTACAATAACTTTTATTGTATAGAACTGAAAAAGGCACCCGTAAAACGGTGCCTTTTTCTTCTACTTTGCCTAAATTTTCTATGTTTTTAAATTAATAAATTCACTGGCAAGTAGAATCCTGCGTAGCTTGCCGAGCCTGAAGGCCCGGATAAGCGTAGCACGGATCCTGCCTTATTTCTCCTCTCTTCTTGTGACTCGTTGTATGTTTGCGGTATACTACAAAAAATACTGTTAATGGGAGATTGATTATGCAATTAGACACAACGGCACACGCCGATATGAATAATGATTTTGCACCCGAACCAATTCAAGAAGCACCAAAAGGTTGGTTTGAATCTATTAATGAAAAGTTCCAAGAAGCAATAGCTTCTAAAGAAGTGATTGTAGAAACATTAATTTATTTTGTTGTTGGTGCAGCTCTTGGCTTTTTAGCAAAAAAATACTTAAAACATTTACTTATCGCTTTAGTTTTACTCGTCATCCTTATCAAAGGATTGGAATGGGCAAATGTTGGTACTATGACCATTAACTGGGATCATGTTAAAGAAATTACGGGTTTATCACCAGATGATTCGGCAACAAGTATTGCGGGAATGTTTTTTGCATGGGTGCAATCACACATTCGACAAACAATTGCGATAGTGGTGGGAATTTTAATAGGTAGCAAGATCGGGTAACATTATGGCAAAGCATGATACATTTGTAGATAAATTATCTGAAATTTTACTCAAAAATAAAGTTATAACTGCTGCGGATGCTAAAGTATATCGCCAACAATTTGAAAGCAGCGACCATGATTCGTTTGATGATTTTTTGATATCAGAAGGTCTCATATCAAAAGAAAATCTTTTAACAGCATTATCAGCTTATTATCAAGTGCCGTCAGTCGATGTTGATGGTTATTATATTGATGACGAACTCATTAGAAATTTTCCTAAAGACTTTCTTATAGCAAACGAGGTTATTCCTCTAGAAATGGAAGATGATTTTTTGGTTGTAGCTGCAGCAGATCCTAGCGATCCTGATCTTATATCAAAGTTTGGGAAGCTTACGTCAGAAGATATCCAATTCCAGGTGAGTATTGCACAAGATATTATTGATGCAGTAGAAGAATATTATGATCGGTCTCTTACAGAAACCAAAGATGCTTACCGAGACGTTAATGATGAAGATCTTGATGAAGAACGCGAAAAGCAAAACGAGTTTGAAAAAGAAGGCGAAATCGAAGAAGACGAAGATTAACTAAGACGGGCATCACGTTCAAAAAATGGAGAGGTGATGCAAACAACACAAAGTGTAACGATCGATTCTGGAAAAAATGTTATCCAGACAGTTGACTCATTAATTTCTGAAGCAATTTCACGTAATGCATCTGATATACATTTAGAATCAACAGAACAAGGTCTACGCATTCGCTATCGTATTGATGGTGTGCTGTATATCCAACAAACTCTTGCTACAACAATTATGCAGCAGGTGCTTTCACGTATTAAATTAATTTCGCATATCAACATTGCAGAAAAGCGCGTGCCACAAGATGGTAAGCTGTGTATGAAAGTGGAAAATCGTATGATCGATTTACGTATTTCTACGTTTCCTACCATTCATGGTGAAAAAATTGTCATCCGTATTCTAGATCGTTCTCATAATAATATTGATCTTGATCATTT
>CAZJQM010000128.1:0-2699 GCA_964548355.1 uncultured Pseudomonadota bacterium | reverse complement strand
TAAGAAAACGTATAAAGAGCTTTCGTCAAAAGGTGTTGAATTTACGACAACTCCCGTAGAAGAGCCTTGGGGCATTAGTGCCATGTTCAAAGATCTTTATGGCAATATTTTTTATCTTAATCAGCCTGCATAAAACTTTTTTATCAAGTTAACCTTTTACTCGAGATTTTAAGCATAATGATGTCGTTAAAGCGATATGTTGTGTTTATTTTATTTTCATTCAAATGTTGCAATTCGAAATTTTGATATGGTATTTTTTATATAGATCCATTCAGAGATTTAATAAAAAGGAAATAGGGATGAAAAATAAAAGGTTAATTTGGCTTGTAGCGGCATTTGCCTTTCTCGACTTAGTAGTCGTGCGTATAGCTCATCGTTCATATGAACTTAAGGCTTGTGCGCACAGATATATGATTAAAAGATAAACTAAACAACAATTAATGCATCGGTGAATTATGAAAAGTTTTAAAAAAAAGGTGAGTAAGAAAAAACATACTGCAAATACTCGTATTCACAATGGAAATGAAATGGATGCGAGCCATAAAGTGCATCATGTTGATCAATCAAAAGTAAAAAACATGGGTAAACAAAAAAAGGTTATCCGTATCAATGCGCCAGGTTCTGGTCTTGCAAAATGGATGTTGAAATGAAATTAATTCGCCCATTCTAATCCAGGCAAAGGTTGCTCAGCAAGATAGGTAAGAGTTGCACCTCCGCCAGTAGAAAGATAATCCATCTTATCCGTTAAGCCCATAGCTTGAACGATTCCTACTGAATCTCCGCCTCCAATAACTGTATAAGCTTTAGAATTGGCTATTGCATTGAATAGAGCTTTAACACCTTCAAGTGTTTCAGGCCGTTCATCATCGCCTATCAATCCATTGAAAAAGATTGTCTTCGCTTGAGAGATATAGTGTTTAAATAATTCTATTGTTTTGGGGCCAATGCTAATGCCAATTTCATTATTTTGAATCTGGTCGTTAGAAATCATATGTAATGGCCCATTAAAGCTTCCTTGGGCAACTTGGTAATCAACAGGTATAACAACCTCTTTTTTGAGCTTTTTGGTCTGTTCTAAGAATGCTTTTGCATGTTCTAATTGTGAGGCATCAACCAATGATTTTCCTACCTTTTTGCCCATCGCTTGTGCAAACGTAAAAACTATAGCGGGACAGAGTAGAAAAACATTAACTTCGTCGATCATATTAAAAAG
This sequence comes from uncultured Pseudomonadota bacterium, assembly GCA_964548355.1. Taxonomy (GTDB): domain Bacteria; phylum Babelota; class Babeliae; order Babelales; family JABCYS01; genus CAZJQM01. The sequence continues at coordinate 1,486 of CAZJQM010000128.1, read as the reverse complement.
AACTGGAAGTTTATCATGTACTTTGCCACCACCAACTATCAAAACAAATGGCTGCTGTGGTTGGTTAATAAGCTTGGAGAGGGCTTTGAGTTCATGCTCTATGAGCAAGCCAATAGTTCTTTTGTCAGATGCATATAGCTGAGGAAGTAGCGTAATTGATGTATCTGGCCGATGGCAGACTGCAAACGCATCATTCACGTAATAATCTCCCAATTCTCTAAGCTGCTGAGCAAATTGTTGATTTGCAGCTTGTTCTTCGGGGTGAAACCTGAGATTTTCAAGCAAAAGAATTTCATTATTATTCTTATGGCTTAATTCAATAGCTTTAACCAGGTCTGGTTCAAAGCGTATGGCATACCCATGCTTTTTAAACCAAGGAACCAACTGTTCTGTAGATAACGATGCATCATAACCTTTAGGCCGTCCCATGTGAGTAGCTAGAATAATTTTCCCACCTTTGCGTTTGATTAAATCAAGTGTGGGGATAATAGCTTTGCATCGATAATCATTGGTGATGCTACCATTACTAACTGGAACATTGAGGTCTGCGCGTAAAAAAGCGCGTTGATTATTAAGATCAAATGAAGGTAATTGTGACGAAAGTATCTTCATGTATTAATCCTTTTTTAGGCTTCAAATCGTAGTACATTTGCAATAGTGATGCTTTTAATGCGTCGTGATGGTATCCATGTTGAAAGAAAGCTAATAATCATTACTACCATAAACACTATTAACAATAATGGATATTCCATGCGGGAAGGCAAGTGCGTAACATAATACACATCGGGCAATGTAATAAACGGATAATGTTCAAGAATATAACTTGCAACCATACTGAGCAGTAAGCCTATAATGGTAGCAGAAAAGCTTATAATCATCCCCATCCACAAAAATATCGAACGTATAAGGCGTTGAGTTGCGCCTAATGTTTGTAAAATAGCAATGTCAGATTTCTTTTGCGTAATTTGCATGAATAATAATGAGATAATATTCATGCTTGCAACTAACGTAATGAGTGCGAGTATAAAAAACATAACGTATTTCTCGAGCTTTAATGCAGAAACAAGTGCTGGGTAAAGATCTTTCCATGAATAGATATCGAGGTTGGGTAAGCGTTTTCTTAATCTTGAAATAACATTTTTTTCTGATGCATTGGGGTTGAGCTTGATATCAAGCTTCATAATGCCAGTGTCAGGAAACAGTGTGTTGAAAAATGATAAGGATGAAAAAACAGCATTAAGATCATACTCTTCAATGCCCGTTTCAAATATACCGCCAACAATTGCCTGTGTTGAATCCAGAACAATTTTCTTACAATTCTGTTCATCTGAAGCATAAAGAATAGTGATAGGGGAGCCTATGGTAAGATGAAGGCGACTGTCAAGTTTTATACCGATAAGAATATGAATTACAGATCTAATAATCTTAAATATTATTATATTCAATAAGTTAAATATCATTTCGCTTTAAAAAAGGGCTCGAAATG
>CAZJQM010000127.1:0-2700 GCA_964548355.1 uncultured Pseudomonadota bacterium | reverse complement strand
AAGCTGCCTTAGATGGTTTAGATGTTGTACCAGATGAAGTTACTGTCAGTGGCTTTCACAACGATTCAGTAACGACTCTTAATGACATGTTGGCTCTTTATAACCTAGAAGAAACTGCACAACCTTCTTCGGATTGTGAACAAGATGATGCTAAACCAGCAAGCATGAATGCTGAAGAAGAATTTGGTATTGAGCGATCAGTAGCTGGCAGATATGATGCAAATAATGAAAAATCAACTCGAGTTTTAGCACAAGTGCCACTTTTTGGTGGGCCAACAAAACTTGTTTTTCTGGCAGAGGAAGATTTGTCGAATCAATCAGGGGGACATGCAGATGAAAAGACCTGGGAAACTGTAGTAGACATACTTGCTCAGGATAGGGCAAACCAAACTGGAGAGTCCCTTGAAAATGCACAGAAATATATCAAAAGTCTCAGAATGGCTGATGCAACTACAGCAAATATTGAAGAAGACGAAGATGGTGTTTCTGTCAGTTTGGTAGAAGGATTGCCAGCTGTAGTGCAAAATCAACAAGATCGACAAAATATAAAACAGGAAAAAGTGAGCGCGCTTGCTGAAAAAGTGCGTGGGAAAGGTACATTTCAAAGACAAAGCAACGTGCCTCGACGTTCTCAACAAATAGATATACAAGCTTTTAATGCTGGCACGTTAAGAGCTCAACAGAAAAAATCGACAATGCAAGCACAAAATCCTGGAAAGAAACAAGTGCGATTTGATGTAGTACCTGAGCTGTCAACACATAATCTAGCTCAAGAATCCACTGTTAGAACATTGCAAGAAGAACGTAAAAGTCCTAAACAAGATTCATCAAGTTCAGGTAGCACTGCATCATCATCAGTTGAAGAGGCATACCATTCTCCTGCCCAAGAGAATTATGATAGTACAAAGCTTGGTTCAGAATTGGAAAAAATTGTTAGAGATGTAACCAATGAAGTAGATAAAGCATTTAACGAAATGAATACATTTGCTGAATGCGATGATTTTTTTGCTCTGAGTCATGACATTCCTGATTGGCGTGATGCCACTTTAGATGATTATTATTCATCATCTGACGACGAGTCTGACCAAGAACCAGAATTTACTCCAAATGGAATTCTACCCAATAGATCTCAAGAAGTTAAAAATGGGCTTATTAAATCAATAAATAATGCCAACAAAAGCCACAAGAATCATATGTTCCATCTTGATCCTCAGTATCAACGTCTATTTAACTGGTTTGTTCTTGTTGTAGGCGGTGGAGCGCTCTTAAGCGCAGGTGTTTGGGCATCATTGCTGTTGATACATAAACATTTGATTGCAGATACTCCACAAGCAATTGCCGATCGTAGAGATTTTTTAATTAAAAACGGATTTTCAGTAGATGAAGATGAAGAACTCAATGAACCGGTAGCGCCTACTGTATAAAAATAAATAAAAATTAATTCCAAAACTCTTAGGGGGGGCGATGAAGGCTCCCCTTGAGCTGCTCGGCGAATCCTGGGTTTATCCATTTTCAACAACATGTACTTTGCTGCCATTTGAAAGTTTTTCAATAACAAAATGAACGGGAAACTGTTCTTTCATGCTTGGCAAGTGGGAGACAATAATTACTTTTGAAAAATTATCTTGAATCTTATGGATAGCATCCATAATGCGCGCTAAGCCTTCTTCATCTTGTGAACCAAATCCTTCATCAATAATCAATGTTTGAAGCGAGGTTCCTGCTCGACGAGCAAGAAGCTTTGATATAGCTATGCGCAATGCAAAGTCGATTCTAAAGGCTTCGCCACCGGAAAACAGTTCATAGGGACGCACACCCATAGGATCTGAAATTTTAATATCTAGAGTTTCTTTAGTGCCACCTTTTTTTAAATCTCTTAAAGATTCAATAAAAATATGTGCTTGGTTATCAGTTAGTTGGGAAAGCAAATGGTTTGCTTCAAGCTCAATTTCAGGAATCGCATCTTCAATCAGAAATGCTTGTATGCCATCTTTGCCAAGCGCTTGCGTGATTGCTTGATAATCTTCGATAGTGTAGTTGGTTTGTTCAATAGTTTTTTTGTTGTTTGCCATTTCTTGTTCAAGCTTTGCAAGAGCTTGCTGCTGATTTTCCAGTTTTCCTTTTTCTTGCAAAATGAGTTCTTTGGCTTGTTGGTGCTGCTTGAGCGTGCTGTACAATATCAGTTCTTGTTGAGTAAGATCAATACGTTGCTGTTCAAATTCTGCAAATGATTGGAGCCGTCGCTCTAATATCAGTTTGGTTTGCTTATTCTGTTTTAACTGCTTGATGAGATCGCATAACTCAATGCGATATTGCTGTTGCAACTGTATTGATTGTCGAATTGATTCATAAGCTTTAGATTGCTGTTCCAATGCTTCATACGTGCGCATAAGCAACGTATGTTTTTCTGAATGGTAACCAATGGTAGATAATTGTTCCTGTATTTTTGCAAGATCATGTGACGCTGTTTGATACGCTGCATTTGAACTGAGCAGCTCTTTTTCAGATTCGTGCAGCTTGTTAATAACTGCAAGCATTTCATTCAATTCTTGGTCATTCTTTTCAATATTCTCGTGTAACTGCAGCTGCTGTTGATTAAGTGTGCTTATATGAGTTTCAACTTTTGCTAATGCAGTAACTTTTTCTTGTTCCGTGGCGAGCCATGCAGAATGTTGTTCATATGTTTTACGATATGTTGTT
>CAZJQM010000126.1:0-2724 GCA_964548355.1 uncultured Pseudomonadota bacterium | reverse complement strand
ACCGAAAATCATCTTCATTTCCGGTATCACTTACTAAAGTTGGCTCGTTTGACGAATTTAAATTCACTAACATTCGCACGCTTATATCATTTCTTCGTAAACATATTTTGGAAGCGCTGCAACCATTTTCTGAGGTAATCGTTTACAGTAATTATTCATCTACTTTTTTTACCACTAAATATCAGCGCTCTACACTCATTCCTTTTACTATTCAAGCATCGCATGATGTGGATAATGATTTTGTGTGGGAAGAAGACAGTTCAAAAATTCTCAATGCCGGTGCAGAGCAATTGCTCGACGCATCACTTTATATTCTCTTAACCAAATCCTTACTCGCAGAACAAGCAGCACGATTTGTTTCGATGGATAATGCGACACGCAATGCTAAAAATTTACGTGATAGTATGAAGCTGCAATACAATAAAATACGCCAAGCAAAAATTACTAAAGAACTTACCGAACTTTCAGGTAGTTTTCAGCAAAATCTTGGCTCCTAATGCCACCAGCTTCTTATCAAGTGCTTGATATCCACGCTTCCAATGATTCACGCCCGTCATAACAGTTTTACCTTTTGCAGCTAATCCTGCTAAAACTAATGCGCATGAAGCACGAATATCTGTAGCAATAACATGGGTTCCATACAACTCTTCAACGCCAACAATATAGGCACGATCGCCTTCAACTTTGATGTTTGCTCCCATTTTTTGAAACTCACGAATGTGCAAAAAGCGATTTTCATAAACTGTTTCATGAATAACACTTTTACCTTGTGCTATGCATTGTGCAGCCATCATCAACGGCTGTAAATCCGTTGGAAATCCTGGATAAGGAGAAGTCTTAAATGAAACTGCGCGTGGAGATTGTGTTGCAACAAGCTTAATCCCTTTGCCTTGAGAGCCCGCGGTAACGCTATGACCCATTTCTTGTAACTTAGCAAGAAAGACATCAAGAATATCCCACTGCGCTTGTGGTAGATAAATCTGGCCACCGGTAATTGCAGCCGCTAATAATAATGAGCCAGCTTCAAGACGATCATACATAATTGTGTGTTCAACAGGATGTAATCTATCAACGCCTTGAATTTCTAATGTTGCAGGAACAGTAATAGAAATCTGTGCTCCCATTTTGCGTAAAATAGAAATGAGATCTAATACTTCTGGCTCAATTGCAGCGTTTACAATACGTGTTGTACCTTTGGTTAATACTGCTGCCATTAACAGATTTTCTGTAGCCCCAACGCTTGGATATTCTAACACTAAAGTTGCTGCATTCAATTTGTTGGCGTGTACGATTAAAGATTCGCCCACTATTTCTTGTGCAACGCCCATGCGTTCAAAATTTTTCAAATGATAATCAATAGGACGCTCACCAATTTGATCACCGCCAGGCAATGCGATTTCTGCGCGCCCAAAACGAGTTAACAAAGGCCCCATAACTAATACAGAGGCCCGCATCTTTTTCATAATTTCTGGTTTTACTTTGTAGCGATTAATTCCAGTCGTATCAACTTCAAGTCGATTTAATTCTGGGAAAAATTCTACAGACGCACCTAAATCTTGTAGTAAGGTAATGAGCTGTAATACATCATCTGAGTTAGGCACATTAAGTAAAACCGATTTACCATCAGTTAAAATAAGCGAAATCATAATGACAAGCACAGCATTTTTTGCACCTACAAGATTTGCCTCTCCTTGCAAACCTAATGATTGCTCTATGGCAATAAATGAATCATTTGGCGCAAGATCTTCATGAATTGAAACAGAATCATGTGAAAGTTGGCCGTTAACTTTGTGAATTTGAGACATCGCATGCATCCTTAAAATTCTTATAGAAAGATTTCGCTTTTAAAATTTTCAATCACAACAACTATAAAGCAAAAAAATAATTTTTCATCATTAATTATTGAAAAAATTATTAAGAACAAACTTGAGAAAATAATATTGACCACGATATACTCATTGAAAAATTACGCAGCATGCTTATCCTAAAGGCACATACTATCTGTCTAAGGAGCAATTCATGGTAGCAAGCAAAAATTCAACGCACAGTAAAGGTTCTCTGGAAGTAATTTGCGGTTCTATGTTTTCAGGCAAATCTGAAGAATTAATTCGCAGAGTCAAAAGATCACAGCTGGCAAAACTCAACGTTATTGTTTTTAAGCACAGCCTTGATGATCGTTTTACACAAGAGTATATCGTTTCGCACAATGGCAATAAGTTTGATGCAATTCCCATCGACTCACCTTCAACCATTTTAGCTGTTGCAGAAAGAGATATTGATGTTGTTGGCATTGATGAAATTCAATTCTTTGACCAAAGCGTTATTTCTGTTGTATGCACTCTCATTGATGCGGGCAAACGTGTTATTGTAGCTGGATTAGATTTAGATTTTCGTGGATTGCCTTTTGGCCCCATACCAACGCTTATGGCGATTGCTGATCACACAACAAAATTAAAAGCTGTTTGTATGGAATGTGGCAGCGAAGCTCATTTTACACAACGCTTAGTCAACGGAGCACCTGCACAGTATCATGATCCTATTATCATGGTTGGCGCACAAGAAGCTTATCAGGCACGCTGCAGACAATGTCATGTTATTGATCGAGCACCACAATTATAATTTTATATAGATGAGGTTATGCATGTTAAAAAAAATGGTTATTATGCTTCTTGGTTTAATTTTTACATGCCATGCGATGGAAATAAGTGAGAAAGAAAGGATATG
>CAZJQM010000125.1:0-2742 GCA_964548355.1 uncultured Pseudomonadota bacterium | reverse complement strand
AATCATGTTTCATATGTTCATGCAGAATTAGTAACAGGGATAGAATTTATATGAACAAGAAAATAATTAGTTGTTGTTTTTTAATTTTGCATTGTTTAACGACTCTAGGTATGGAAAGCAACTTTGAAGCATTTAATGCAACAAATGGGTTTAACATGTTGGTTGATATGCAAAGAAAAATCGATGCCCATGAGAGACCCAAAAAAATAAGAAAAACTTCTAGTAAAAGGAAAATGCAAGTTGCTTATATATTAGGAACTCATGAGTATGACTATGAAAAATTTATTATATTGCATACCGATAAAACAGGTAAGGATTTGATAGGTACTTCAATGACTCATGAGAAATTGTGGGATAATCCATTTCTGTTTAACTGTAAAAATGATCTTGAAGAGATATATTATAGTGGTCGGTTGAATTTACATTCAGGGGTCTTTAAGTGGCATAGAAGGCCAAAAAATAAAAAAGTTAAGCTTTCATATGATCAGGCATCGGGTTACTCTATTCCTCAAGAGGTTAAACCATGAAAATATTGTTTTATATTTGTATGATGCAGCCCTTAATGTTGGGTGCAATGGAACAACTGGCATGTCCTACGAATCAACCACAATCTGCTACTATAGAGCAAGTAACAGCAGAGAATAAATTACCGGCTCGACGTAAAAGACGTAAAAAGCTGAATGGTGAAGTTTTAAAGAAATACAATTGGATGAGCAAAGGTATTTATTCTTTTAAAAAAGAGCCTAAAGAAGAATGGTCGAAGGACTTGCCCTTCAAGATCGAACTATCTTTAGCTTCCCTTTATAAGGGGGAAATGCTGGAAGCTAAGCGTGCAGAAATTATGGAATTTCTACAAAATCCAACAGCACCGCAAATCCCAGAAGTCCCGAGTGACTTGGACAAATCACCTCCAACAGAGATGGATTTTTTATTGTCAGAAGAATTTGAGCGCTCATTGTTTAAAACTGGAACTAAATAGTATTCCATATAAAACTTGAAAAAGGAGAGATGTATGAACTTATACTTATCGTGCTCGCGATTAATTATTTCTTGCGCACTTATTGTCACTTGCTATAACTCAGCCTCTATAGAAACATATTTTTCTCCCGCCGATCATATTCAAGAAAAGTTAATTGACCGCATTCAGAATGAAAAAAAATCTATTAAGGCCGCGCTGTATTTAATTTTTGATAAAAAGGTTGTTGAAGCTTTATGTCAGGCAGCTCAAGATGGCGTTAGTGTAGAAATTATTGCCGATGTTGAAAATACAGAATACAAATGGGGCCAAATACCAGTTTTGCATGAAGCGGGTATAACGGTGCACATCTACAATGCTAAACAAGGTATTTTGCATGATAAGTTTTTTCTTTTTGAATGCAATAAAAACAATAAGCCAGCTGTATGGACAGGTTCATATAATATCACGGTAGCAGCTGATCGTTTTAACCGAGAAAATGTTGTTGTTATTGGTGATGAATATCCTACGCTTAGAAGCTTTGAAAAAGAGTTTGAACTTATCAAAAAAAATGCAAAGCCTTATCCATCACGCACGCGCAAGAGTTTCTTCTGTTCTGATTTCAGTGGTGATAATGTTATTGGTAGGAAGCTCAAAGAGCGTCCCAGGTTTTAATTCAGAGCTTGCTTCGGGCTCCAGAGATAATAATTGATAGTTTGCTATCAAATTAGCTAAGTGTGAGATAACCTTTTGATCTGGTAATTCTTCTATATTTTTCATGCAATTTTGTAAGAGCAATAACCATGTACGCTGCCAACTTTGTTCATCCATCTGTTCTATCGTTGATGTGTGTTTATGTAATAGATTTAATAGAAATTGGCGATTGGCTTCAAAAGCAGAGGGTAAAACTTCAGGAAGATATGAAATGTAATGACCTAAAAAAGTAAATTCATCTTCAAAATCAAGTGGTTCTTGATTGATATACTTTTTTGCTTTAACTAAGTAAATTTTTGCATCAAATTCCTTTTTTATTTGTGTCCAATCAAAATTCTTTCCATTACGTAATGGTTGAGCATTAAAATAAATTAAAAAACTATCTAATTCTATTTGAGCAAGTAACAATGATAGTATACTGCGAGCTTTTTGATATTCTGTATAAAAAGCATGTGAGCTATTAAGGTCGCTTGAAGCTGTGCGCAAGTGCCTAAACTTTCTTGTCTCTGGAGTGCTTGGAGGTGTCGTTAATTCCATGCCCATAATAGTTGGTATGTAGATAATAAAAGATAATATAAATAATTGTTTCATGATGTTCTCCATTTTATTTACACAGCTATATCAATTTGAGTATAGCTATTACTAATGAGTATATTAAAATTGATGTAAAAGTTATAGGGATCGGTATGAAGAAATTACTATTGCTATTGTTGCTGCCATACATGGTAATCGCCAGACAAACACATATGCCTGCATATGTTGAAACTATGAATGATCCTTCAATTTATCCAATTGGTGCTTATAAGAAACATGAAATCACGCCATCTTACTTAGCAAAACATTGTACTGCACCATCTGCTGTACATAAAAAGTTTGAAAAATGGTGGAAAGAAAATCCTGACGCTCAGAAATTAATTACCTTTAATCTTCCTGACTGGAAAAAGAACTGGGAAGATGGTAAAGCATTTCTTGCAGAAAAAGGTATTAAGAATATGAGTACATATAACTATGTATTCCGTTTGCCTAATGATCCTCAATATGTTGTTCAAATAGCAGGTCGGGTCAACAGAGAA
>CAZJQM010000124.1:0-2743 GCA_964548355.1 uncultured Pseudomonadota bacterium | reverse complement strand
AGCACTCTTATTTTGAGTCCTTTCTGCTTGCACGCTATCGACCCTGCCGTCGAAATCGATCTATCGCAAAAAGATAAACCCGCCACCATCAAGATCCTGCTCGCTAAAAATGCCCCTGAGGTTTTAGTCGATGTGCGGGGCTCTTATGAGATTTTTGATCCTGCGACAAACCTGGGCATTTTTGTAGGCGACAGCTCTTTTGGTTACTAAGTTATAAACATTAGCTGACCAGTTTTGAATTGTGGTGTAACGAATGTTAGATCCGGGCAACGCTATTAATTCCACTACCGCACTGTGCAATGAAGCGCTGTTGTAAACAGGCGCACTACACCCTTCGACATAATGTACCGAAGAACCGGGCTCAGCAATAATGAGCGTACGTTCAAATTGTCCCATGCTGGGCTCATTAATTCTAAAATAGGCCTGCACGGGAGCTTGAATGTTAACGCCAGCAGGAACGTAAACAAAACTGCCACCACTCCACACCGCAGAATTGAGTGCTGCAAACTTATTGTCGTGCGGTGGAATAACGGTTGAAAAATACTTTTTAAAGATTTCTGGATACTGGGCAAGGCCTTCAGTTGTGTCTAAAAAAATAACGCCACGATCTTGCCATACCTTTTTCAAATTTTTATAAATAACTTCTGATTCATATTGTGCACCAACACCAGCCAAATATTTACGCTCTGCTTGCGGAATTCCCAATTTTTCAAACGTATCTTTAATATTAGTTGGTACCGTATCCCAGGTACGTTGCTGGTGTTCAATGGGGCGAACATAATAATGGATTTCATTAGTTATTAAAGAACTTAAGTCAGCTCCCCATGTGGGCATGGGCTTACTTTCAAAAGTCGCAAGCGACTTAAGTCTAAAATCGGTCATCCAGCCTGGTTCATTTTTTTGTTCAGAGATGCGTTTTACAACATCGGCATTAAGACCTTGAGGCGCTTTATAAACGTATGAGGCCATCATAGCCTTTCGCATTAATTTCCGGGATCACGGCTGAACTACCGGTGTACACAAGTGACCCTTTATGCATGATATGAACAACATCAGGCTTTATTAACGCAAGCAAATGGGGAGAATGGGTAATAAGAACGGTCGCTACATTTTTGTTCTGCGCTCGGGCATTTATGACATCTGCAATAAGACGTATGCCATCAATATCAATTCCAGAATCTATTTCATCAAGCAAAGCAAGACGGGGATTCAAAAAAAGCATCTGCAACAATTCACACTTTTTCTTTTCTCCGCCAGAAAAACCTTCATTGAGAGATCGAGATAGAAATGACGTGTCTAGCTGAAGTTGGTTTAACAAAGGCTCGAGTTTTGCTTTACATTCTTCGAGAGTCAAAACCTTGTTATGTAATGCTGCATAAGATTCTTTAAGAAATGTAAGTAACGTAACGCCAGGAATTTCAGGCGGCTGTTGAACTGCTAAAAATAAACCTTGTTGAGCACGTTTATGAATAGCTAAGTTCGTAATATTTTCATTATTAAAATAAATAGCTCCCGTTGTTTCAAATTGGGGATAGCCCATTAAACACGATACTAAACTACTTTTCCCAGACCCGTTAGGACCCATAAGAACATGTAGCGTGCCAGGCATGACAGTTAACGTAACGTCCTGCACAACTGGTTGCGAGAGAATAGAAATAGTTAGTTTTTCTGCTTTTAAAAGCGGGTTCATGCGGCGCCATTAATTCAATAAGAGAAATATTTTCATCAAATAATTTGCAACAATCTATCATATCAGACAGATAAATACAAAGTAATTTCCAGGTTTTACTTGATTCTCACCCTATAATTTCTTTACTTTAAATAGAGAAAGGGGCTATCAAGCCAAGGGGGATAGTAATGAACATTAAGAAAAAATTATGGGCGACAGCTATATCGATATCACTATTTGTATATCAAACGCCGAGTGAAGCTAATAAACATCCGTATCAATTACCAGAAATAACTACACAATGGGTAGGGCAATCGTATGAGCCGTACACGTTTAAGGCGCAACACTTACGCGTACAGCCATTGTTTTACTCGTTTGATAAAGCATATTTTGAAAATCATATGCTTCCAACAGGGGACATTAGTTTTAGAAATAAGCCAGAACAGGCCGTACAATCCGAACAACTAACCTATGAAATTGAAACTCTGGTTGAAGAACTTAAACAAGGTAAAAAAGAATTTACTCATTTTACCGTGCTCAAAGACAGAGAGTTTAATAAAAAAGAATTTGCCGGTTTGATAGTATTAAAATTTAAGAATTATCCTTTTGTACTCAAGCTTTTTGCAGAAAATCCTTATAGCTTTTTACATCCGGAAAACAAAGGTTTCAGACATGGTTGCATGTCAAAAATGACCGGGGGATTAAACCGTTACTTGGCTGGCTTTAGCCGTATTTCAAACTTAGAGTTTGCTCAACATTACGTAGAAACGATAGAAGATCTTCCCATCAAACTGGACTTCCCACGTAAATGGTTCTGGCAACCAACAAATAACCGCTGGTTTGAACTTTCAGGTACTAACTTTGCCGATGTTCGCCAAGAACTACGCATTGAACTTCCAGAAATATACGCGATTATTGCCGATGAAATAGTATGCCATAAACGTCTATCACAAATTCGCAAAACTCATGGGCGCACTATTTTCAAATTATGCCAAGAATTTAAATTCCATATTGACCCGAATATGAAAAACTTTAGATTGGAAGATGGAACAAAAAAACTCGTGCTTATAGATA
>CAZJQM010000123.1:0-2748 GCA_964548355.1 uncultured Pseudomonadota bacterium | reverse complement strand
TCACCAAACCATGCATAGTCTTTCAGCTTCTCTTCAAAACTTTCCATGTCATACAAATGCGGTTCTTGGAAACAGATAATATCTGGTTTGACTTGCTCAAGCATACGTACAGCCATATCAATGCGGTAAATTTCTTTACGCATCAATGTGTCAGAAAATCCTGTGTAAGCTGATTGGAAATTAAATGTCATCACGCGCATGGCTTGCGGTGATGCTTCTTGTAATTGCGTAACGCTATTTTGTGCAGCAACAAGATTGTTTGCTTGTAATAGAAATAAACTCATTACTTGCAGATATAAGTGCTTCATACTCACCCTCTTTAAACTTGATAGAGTAAGTATACTTAATTGAACAATCTATTTTGAAGAAAATTAATATCCTGCTGGATGCATGGTATGCCACTGAGTTTTTTGCTCATAAGCATGCGCAGCTTTGTAGAGTAGTTCTTCAGAAAGGTTTGGTCCCATGAGCTGGAAGCCGATAGGCAATTTATCTTTGGTAAAACCACAAGGCACTGCAATAGCCGGCGTACCGGTTAAGTTAGCTGGTGCGGTGAAATAATCTTGCAGATCCATTTGTAATCTATTTTTATCAAATGCACCGAATTTAAATGCGGGTGCAGCGCTGACTGGCAAGAATAAGGCATGAACGTCTTTGAAAGCTTCATTAACTTGCTTGGTCATAAGTCTGCGCACTTTTTGTGCGTTACCATAAAATTCTGCTGTATGCCCTGCTGATAAAACGTAGTTACCAATTAAAATACGGCGGCGAACTTCTGCGCCAAAACCTTCGCGACGGGTGTTGAAATACATGTCAGCTAACGTGTCATCTTTCTTAGAGCGATAACCATAACGTACACCGTCAAAGCGTGCTAAGTTTGATGCTGCTTCTGCTCGGCTTACAATGAAATAAACAGCGGCTGAATAGTCAAATGTTGGCAGCGTAATGTGCTTGATAGTTGCACCTAATTTTTTATATTCTTCGAGTGCAGCGTTTAATAGAGCTGAAACTTCTGGCTCCATGCCTTCTGCATTAATGGCATTATCAACCACACCAATGGTAAATCCTTGAGGCAACTTACCATCTAAACTTTTTGTATAATCTTTTTTTGCTACAGATAATGAAGAAGAATCACGCGGATCATGGCCTGCATATGCAGAAAGAACAAGTGCATTGTCATACACCGTACGTGTATTGATACCAACTTGGTCAAGTGAAGAACCGTATGCAACAATGCCGTAACGAGAAACTAAACCATATGTAGGTTTGCTACCTACAATACCGCAAAAAGCAGCTGGCTGACGAACTGAGCCACCTGTTTCAGTTCCCAATGCCCACGGGATTAACCCTGCAGTCACAGCAACTGAAGAACCACCGCCAGAACCACCCGGAACACGCGTTGTATCCCAAGGATTTGCTGTTTTTTGAAATGCAGATGTTTCAGTAGAGCTGCCCATAGCAAATTCGTCCATGTTTGCACGTCCGATAGACAATGCACCTTCATGGTGTAAACGTTCAATAACGGTAGCATCATAGGTTGCTTTATAATTTTCTAAAATGCGTGAACCACATGATGTAGTGCGGCCTTTTTGGCAAATATTATCTTTGATAAGACCCGGAACACCTGCAAGAATTCCGTGCTGCTTGGCTTGGGAGACAACGGATTCAGTATCAAAAATTTCAAGAGCTGAACCTAATTTTTTGTCATGCTGTGCAAAGCGCTTGCGGTAGAATTCTACCAGCTCTTTGACTGATATTTTTTTGCTCTCTAATGCTTTTTTTAATTCTTGAATTGTTGCAAATGCCAGGTTATTCATTAACGGCCTTAAGAAAGAAATGAGTTCGTTTAATTATTAATGGATATAATAATACCGCTTTAACAAAGAACCGCAAAGAGCATATGCTCTTTGCGCATCAGATTATTCTAATTTACTTATAAAATTGAAAAGTGCTTCAAGTGAAAAATCAAAAAGTTTTCCATTATTAAGGGAAGATACTTGAGATTCTTCTATATCAAGTATCTTTGCTACTTTTGACGGCGTTAGCTTTTTTTCCTTAATAATGTGATTAATTTGTCGAGCAAGTTCTGCTTTTGCAAACATTACATCTGAATTTTTAAAGCCAAGATCTTTAAAAACATTAGTTGATCCCTGTATATATTCATTATTCTTTTTCATGATTTAACTCCCGTACCAAATGTAGTCTATTTGTTATTATATCCATATCTTCTTTGGGTGTTTTAATGCCCTGTTTAGATTTTTTCTGAAAAGCGTGCAATACATAAATAACTTCTGCTATACATACAGTATAGACTGCTCGATAAGTACCATGGTTATCTATATCAATTATTTCAAGTACATCCGCAGATCCAAATCCCTTTAATACTTTAGCCTTTTCGTACTTTTCACCCATTTGCGCAAAATGCAACCCATATCCGATGGTTCGTTGTATTTTTGATGGAAATTTTTTTAAATCCTTTTTACTTGAAGCAATCCACTTCAACTTTTTTCTTTCCATGTTTATTTTGACATGTTCAATCTATTAAAAAAATCAGCTAAATCTTTACATGCTATATTTGGATTATCTTTTGATTTCTTTAATGATTTTATAGTTTCATCATTAAATTCATGGCTTCTGGTACATATGCGTTCTGCTTTTCGCAATCTATTGTAATCTTCTTCGATATATGAACGCATAACATCTTTTATACTTTTGCCATACATAACGCATAGCATCTTTAAATGTTTG
>CAZJQM010000122.1:0-2783 GCA_964548355.1 uncultured Pseudomonadota bacterium | reverse complement strand
AAGACCAGCATGCTTACGTGCAATAACTTTCTGCCAATAATTAGATGGTTCTTGGGCATACTTTGATTTTATTAAATATATTAACTGAACACACAAAGCTCCAACAAGCATCCCCGTTCCTGCAAACAAGACGTTGCCGGTGTCTATCCTAGCCTTTCTTTGTATTTTTACTGTTCGAGTAGGAACTGCTTCAGCGAGTATTGCTTGGGAATTATTCTGAGATTCCTGCAGATCTTGAGCAGCATTTGCAAAAGAACTTATGAGAATAATCCATATTAAGACATGATTTTTCATAATCCGACCCCTAATGAAACTGTAAATAATGAAATAATAATAGTTATAATTGAAAATATCAAAAAACCGAGCTGTATATATTATTTACAATCAAAATCTCTGACTATTGAGAAAGCTTTTATTCTTTCGCTATGCTTAAGCAGATATAAAAATATAGGCACATATGAAAAACGATTTATTTATTAACAATAATGTTGTTATTCCCGACCACGAACTTGAAATATCTACTAGTCGTTCTGGAGGTCCAGGTGGACAACATGTTAATAAATCGAATACGAAAATTACCGTACGTTGGAATGCACATACCACTCGCGCACTAACAGATGAGCAAAAAGCGCGCGTTATAGCAAAGCTGCAGTCACGCTTGACATCTGAAGGTGACCTGATTGTCCACAATAGTGAGTCACGCAGCCAGCACCATAATAAGCAATTGGCATTAGCACAACTTGCCCATGAAATACGCAAAGCTTTGCACGTACCTAAAAAGCGTATCGCTACAAAGGTTTCTAAGGGGGCAAAAGAAGCACGATATGTTGAAAAAAAGCACCGCGGATCAATTAAAAAAATGAGAAGTAAGAAATTTCAAGAGGAATAAAAAGGAGAAACGATGGTCAAACAAACTCATTCATTAACTTTAAAACAATTGCATGACAACTGGAAATGGTATTTTGCATTAGGCATTGGGCTAATTATCTTAGGAACTCTTGCACTTATTTATTCATTTACCAGCACTCTTTTTGCCGTAGAATATATTGGGTTTTTATTGACCATTCTTGGCGTAATTGAAGGCATTCAAGCATTCAAGTTCCGCAAATGGAGTAGCTTTTTTCTCCATATATTCTTATCTGCATTGTATATCATTGGCGGCCTTTTCATTATTTTTTATCCGCTGCTTAATGCTCTGACCCTTACTCTTGCTGTAGCTTGCTTTTTTATAGCTTCTGGTATCGCTAAACTCTATTTTGCTTACACCAAGCGAGTACCTCATAAAGGCTGGCTAACTTTCAACGGCATTTTAAGTATATTGCTTGGCATTTTTATCTGGTTACAATGGCCTATTTGTGGATTCTGGGTTTTAGGTACATTGCTGGGCATTGATACCATAGTAGCCGGATGGACTGTTACCATGTTGGCTTTTATGGCTAAGGATGTGAAAGCTTAGAATGCTCAGCTATATTTTGCTAAATTACTTCTTGATACGTTAAAGCATTATATCGATCGACTTAACGTATAGTAGGATACAGATTACTAGCACCATGTGAATTAAGAGTAATCATAGGCAATTGTGGATTAAAGTTACCTGCAGATGCACCTACATTGGAATGAGTTCGAATTAAAATATGAGCTTTTGACAGCAACATACAATCTATAAGTGCTTCTTCCCCCTGCTTGTACGGATTAGGCTGATTAACATGAATGGGTTTGCCATCACGTGAACGAATTGCATCTAAATAGCATATCTTAAAAGGATATTGTGCCTTCATATGATCAATAAAATTTTGTTCATCAGAAGCTATAAAGAGAATATAGTCAGTCCCTGCAGGAAGCTCTAATATAACCTTGTCTAATGCATTGCAAACCTTTTCATAAGGAACCCGTGGTGCTTCCAGGGATTTGTCCGTTCCGCGATAATGGATGGCTATAACATATTTGTTATTGAAATTCTCCTGTACAAATGTATCCACTTTATTGTGTATATGCTGTTTAATGCGTATATATTTGGTTATAAGTTCATATGCTCGTTCGCGGCTTATAGATGACATTGCCCTAAAAGCAAGGTCATGTCTGTGGTCATTACTAAGACGTTTAGTTTTTAGATTTTTATGAACTCCTATTCTGATAGGTTCGAAGTAATATTCCCACCAATCTTGCCCTATGCGTTTATCTTGATAAAGCCCCCATTTAAATTGTACTTTGCATCCCGCGTAATGATTTTTTTCGTAATAATCTAAACCACCAATTACCGAAAGAAACGATGCAAAAAAGCCTGGCCACGTTTCAGCTTGATGCGCCATTCCCAATGGCTCTAAAACTAAAATTCTACGAGGATTCGCTTCAATAAATACATGAGAACTACCTATTACTAAACAAAAAAATAGTTTGTAAAGACGCAACATTGTGCCCATCTCCCTTTGTAACAATCCATATCCAAGTACTGAATAATTGTTTTATATTTTAACAACTCTGCTGTGCCAAATATCAAGTGTTATATACAACCATATACCCAATATATTGTTAACAGAAACCAAACCTTGTTAAAGTAATATCATCGGAGTAATAATTTTATTTTCAAATAAGGAGAGTCTATGAAGAAACAATTATTAATGGCACTGACCATTGCGTTAGTAAGCCAAAATGCACTGGCTAGAAGACCGGTAATGACTAATCAGTCTACAACAAGCAATCAAGCATCGACATCTAACGTCTCAGCAAAAGAAAAAATGTTGGCCATTGTTAAAAAACAAGTAGGTACAGGAAATCAATCAGGA
>CAZJQM010000121.1:0-2796 GCA_964548355.1 uncultured Pseudomonadota bacterium | reverse complement strand
TTGTTGGTATAACAACCATGCTCAGCCCAATACAATTTTTCAGCCGTATAAATTGCACCAAGGTTTATATATGCTTCTGCGCGTTTTGCTTTTGCAAGATAACGCATAAAATTGGGAATAGATATCATGCATAAAAATGCGATGATGACCACGACAATCATCAACTCAAGAAGCGAATATCCATGTTTATTGTATTTAGACATCTGGACTCCCATGAACAATAGTTATGGGATAGTGTAGGCAGAAAAGATATGTATGGGTCAATAATTCAGTGAGCTTACTTCTTAAAAGAGCTGCTCGCTATATTTTCTAAATAAGAAATGTCATATGCTCCAGCTCTGATAAGCTGGATTTGAGATTGTGTACAATCAAGAATAGTTGATGGCTGTGATAATGGTGATTGTGTAGCATCAACGATATACGCAACTTTGTTCAGAATCTGTTTATCTACTTGATCAACTAAAGAAGGAGTTGGTTGCCCAGAAATGTTAGCGCTTGTTGAAAACAAACCCTTAAAATAACCTAGTAATTTTAATAATCCATCATGTTTGGGCATACGTAAAGCAACAGATGTTGTGCCACCAATATATGATGGAAGTTCATTTTTTTTATTTAATATAAGTGTAAGTGGACCAGGCCAACAATGTTCTATCAAACGTTGAACTGCAGGCGACGTAGGCTTTTGTGCAAAGTAAGCAGCTTTTTCATGTGAACCAATTAAAACAATATACGGTTTTTCAACACGATGCTTAATGGTAGTCAATGCGTCATACCCTTTTTGAGTAGTATCAACAAGCAACCCAACAACCGTGTCTGAACTGCCCAACACTACCTGCCCATCTTTAAGCGCAGAAATTATGAGCTTAATATCATTATCTGAATTCCAACTTAAAGAATTACTTTGCATTTTTTAATCTTTTGTAAATTTACAACTGGGGCTTAAATACAATAATTTCTTGTTTGACATTTTCGCTATATACCGTATGTTAAACTTCGGTCAAAGTCAATGCAACTTGAATCATTAAAAAAGTACATGAAGTAGCGTCAAACCGCATTAAAAAGGAGTGGCATTTACCATTAAAAAAAGGATGTTAAAAGTAATGTTAAAAAGTTGTTAATTGTTAAGTGACGGAGAATAAATTTCCATGTCTAATATATCAAAACAAACATTTAAAAATGCTATTACGCTCGGCAAGCAACGCAATTATCAAGAAGTTGTCGAATTTTTAGATAAAAACTGGTCCTCACAAAAAGAAAAAAGCCTTGAACATATGAAGCAGCTGGATCAGCTGTTAGGTTCGCCTTCAAAAGAACTTAATACTATTTTTGTCACCGGTACTAATGGCAAAAGTTTAAGCAC
The DNA here is from genome assembly GCA_964548355.1 of uncultured Pseudomonadota bacterium. Taxonomy (GTDB): domain Bacteria; phylum Babelota; class Babeliae; order Babelales; family JABCYS01; genus CAZJQM01. Next base: position 1,436 of record CAZJQM010000121.1, on the reverse strand, counting down.
TCATTTCATCACCAAACTTCTTAAAAAAGAAGGTTTTTCTGTTGGCGCATATTATACGCCTCATATACTTCTTTATAACGAACGCATCGTTCTTGATTATGAAACCATTAATAATAAAGTATTTACTGACATAGCAAATGAAGTAATTAATGCTGCACAAAGCGCAGAACTTAAAATCAATTCTGCTGAAATTCTAACGATGATCGCATTAATCTATTTCAAACAACAAAATGTTGATGTCGCTGTTCTTGAAGTACAAGAAGGATCCGCAGATCCTGTAACTATTTGCACACCTAAAATTCTGGCAATTACTCGCGTGGTTGGTGATGATGAACAACAAACCGATCATTACATCAAAGAAATGGTTGGTATAGCTAAAAAAGATACATGGGTCGTTTCTGCAGATCAAAGTAAAATAAACTTACAGCACATGTATGACTTGGCACGCAAACTTGGTGCACAATGGGCTATGCCTATTCGCAAATTAGCTGCTCTTAATTATCCTTTTGAACAACTACACGGTCGTTGCGCTGCACTTGCAGAACGAGTATCACAACTCTATGTTGAAAAATTTATAGCAAAAGATGCAACGCTGATATCAACAAGCTTACTTGCTAAACCTAAAGGACAACGTGGCCGTCCAACATTAGAAGCTAAACGTCAATCAGAGCTTAATCCAAAGCAAACACTTGAACAGTTCTGGAAAGATGAAACAAGCACCCTGCCTGGTCGCTTCCAATTACTTGAAAAAGAAAAACCAACAGTATTACTCGATACTGCAAGTAATATTGATGCATTTAAAAATCTTCTTTTGGGAATTCGCTTACTTCATTATCAACGCCCACTTAAAGGATTGTCATTAATCGTTGCATGCCATAAAGATGCAATGTACATGGAAGAATTTTTAAAACTGATTCGTTATTTTTTCAAAAAGACTTCCGGCACAATTATCATCTGCCCTATTACCGAACCACTTCCAGGCAGCATGCAACAATCATGGGATGTTGAAAAAATAACTAATGAAATCAAAAACTTAAAAATTAAAGCACGTATCGCCAAAGATCTTAAAGACGCCTTTGAAAATGCTAAAAAGACGGTCGATGAGCGTAATGGTTTAATAGTTATTACAGGTTCAGCATCCATTATTAACGAATACTGGAATCTTAAAGGAATCAAAAAACTATAACTATGTTATTAGTAGAACTCATATCAGTCTGCCTTGGCGCAACAACAGGAATTTTATACGGGCTTTCTTTTCTTACTCAAGGGAAGAAAGCCCTTGCAACTTCTGCCCGTTCTGCGTATTTTGCCGCTATCGCTCCCGTTATGAGGCTTTGTTTATTAAGCTTGGTTATATATTTTCTATTGCTATCAAACACAATCCATTTTATATTCTTTCTAGTAGCTTTTTTAGTATCATTTTGGGCAATGATCAT
>CAZJQM010000120.1:0-2822 GCA_964548355.1 uncultured Pseudomonadota bacterium | reverse complement strand
TATTGGGCATCTCAAGATTGGCAGGCAACAGAGCAAGAAAAACCTTTTATTAAAGAAGATAAAGAATATGTGGTTGGTGGCAAAAAGAGACGTTACATTACTTTTGCAAAACCATAGGTGAGAAATGTTTAAGAAAAGTATATTGTTGATTGCCAGTTTGATTTTTTTAAATTCTACCATCGTTGCCAAAGAAGATTCGCTTCAAATAATTAATCAGATCAAACTCGAAGCACAAAAAGGACCCCTGCCCAAGGAAAAAGAAGAGAAGTATACCAAGCAATTAAGATCATTGTATGTAAAAAAAGAGCATATTTGGGATGTAATGATGGCATTTCAAGAAATCAATGCTAATATCCGTCGTCAATTTTCTGAAATTTCAGATGAAGAATGCAAAGAGGCCCATAATTCTATTGGAGTGATTCTTAATACAAAAGGCAAAACTGAGCTTGCTCTTACAACGCTTATACGTGAAGCAAAATGTTTAGTAACATCTGCCCAAATAATGCTTAAAATTATTTATCGCTATCCCAGTGATTATCGCATATACGACATGCGCATATTAGAATGTTTTAAAGAAATGGCTTTAGAAGGATTGCATCGTAGTCAATTTGATTATGGGCAATCCCTTCTTAATGGTTGGGGTGTGGAACCAAATATTAAAGAAGGATTATATTATCTTGAATTAGCTGCTGAATATTTATCAGAAGCAAACATGGAAATAGCTTCTTATTATCTACAACATAATAATGAGATTAGTGCCGAGAAATACCTTCGAAAAGCAGCTGATCAAGATAGTGCTCAAGGTACTTATAATTTGGCGATATTTGAGCAAAGAAGGAAAAACTATCACAAAGCTGTTGCTCTTCTTACTAAGACGTTGGCACTCGATCCAGAATATCATAATGCAAAATTAGAATTAGGGCGTATGTATATAGATGGGTGGGGTGTAGATAAAGATCAGAAAAAGGGTTTTGAACTTATTAAAGAAGTTGCTGAGAAAACACAAGATCTAGAAACTAAAGCAATTGCTTATATGAATCTTGGCATTTTCTATCAACGTGGAATTGGCGTTAAAAAGTCAGTACGTAGGGCTCGCAGATATTTTGAAAAGGCTCAGGCCCTTGGCCATCCCGATGCTGAAAAGTATTTAGAGAACCTTAATGACATCTATACACAGCCTAAGGATTGATTTTTCCCTTATTTTCACCATACTTAAGGCATTAATTTCCCCTTTAAGGAACGCGCATATGGCAAAAATTACTCAAGAAGAACTTCGCAAAATTGCTCGCTTATCACATATTGCTATTCATGATGATGAACTCAAAAATCTGACAGCTGATATTGATAGCGTGTTGACTTATGCCGCTCGCGTTACTGAAATTGCAGCAGATATCGCTGAACCTTCTACTAAAAACGTCAATGTTCTGCGAGAAGATGTTGTTATATCAACTGATGCAGAACCATTGCTTGCGCAAGCACCTGAGCATATGCACCATTATTTCGTTGTTCCTGTGATTATCGAAAATCAAGAGTAATTCTTTAAGTCTTGTCCTAAACATACCAACTAGATTATCCTCATGAGAGATACCACTAATTATCTGAGGGGAATAATGTATGTTCAAACTGTTAATCGTATCGTTATTTTTTATCGCATCATCACTTATAGCTGCACCTACAACACCACAAGATATTGCTAAGAATGCACAATTTATAGCTGCAGTTGTTCGCAAAGATACAAATCTGCTCGAACAGTTATTAAAACAAGGTGTTTCTATTGATACACGTGATGATAAAGGGCAAACGGGCTTGATGATAGCCGTAAATACTGGCGGTCCAGATCTAGTTCAATTCTTTTTAGATCATAGTGCTAATGTAAACGCACAGAGTTCTTTTGTTTATCACCCGTATAGTAGCCATTATGAATTTTTAGATGGATATTATTGGGGTAAAATTCCTCAGAAAATAAAGACTGCTAGTGAGCCTATGGTTGCAGTTCGAAAATCAACACATAACAAAGTAGAGATAATAGATACCCCGCTATCCCAGATCAAAAGTTACACAAAGCCTTCCAAGAAAAAAGAAACTTTTAGTGGGGAGCAAAAGACAATTTACAGTCCTGGTGGTTGTGATGGTAAAACATGTGTTATGTATCCTGGCACAGGTCTTGATACACCATTAATTCTGGCTCTTCATGCTCAACAACCAAATGCAGAAATTATTAAACTACTGCTTGATCATGGCGCTAATCCTAATGTCGCCAAAATAGATATATTGGATAATCATAGTATTGTACAAACACCTGGATGGTCTCCTCTGGTCAAAGCAGTAATGTTAGGTTCTTCTGATATTATAAATCTTCTTCTTGATCACGGTGCGACAGCAAAAGATGATGCATTATTAAAAGCAGTAGAACTTGGCGATAAGGCAAGTGCACAAATTCTTGTAGATCATAAAACAGACGTTACTAAAGTACCTATGACACAACAACCATATCTTGCAGGAGTCATCAAAAATCCTGATGTTGCTAAGTTGTTGTTAGATTCTGGTGTTGATGTTAATCAGCATGATGCAGATGGTAATACATTGCTTATTAATGCAGCTGCAAGTCAGTCATTATCCGCCCTTAATATTATTCTCGCTTACAAACCAGATGTTAATGCGCAAAATACGAGCGGCAACAGTGCACTGTTGCGCGCTGTTGATAATGACAATGCAAATGCTGATATTGTTAAAGCGCTTCTTGCACAAGGCGCAGACGTCAATCTTAAAAACAGCAAATATAAAACAGCAGTTGATCTTGCCCGCGACCATAAGTTGATGGA
>CAZJQM010000119.1:0-2884 GCA_964548355.1 uncultured Pseudomonadota bacterium | reverse complement strand
TTTTTCTCTGTTTTTTTTGTTTAATACTTTTTCCAGAAGTTTCTCTGTTTTCTGTGATTGATTTTCATGGACGGTTAGCTCGTTCTTTCAATATTGAAAACCAATATGGTTATGAGCTCTCGTTATATGGGCAAATATGCTATTTCTCGCCCTGTTCAACAAGCACCTGCTCAAGAACAACCGCAAATTCCTCAAGAATAAACTTGAGCATTGAGTAGGTATGGTAGTTAAGTTTATAGACGCGATCGGTTCCTTTGCTATTGAAACGTGTAATTTCTTTGGCGACGTACTTCTTTTTCTTGTCAAAACAATCCGTGTTCTTGTAACGACTCGACCTAAATTTAAAAAAATCTTTGATCATATGCAGCGCATTGGCGTAGATTCTACACCAGTTATTTTGTTGACTGGTACTTCAACGGGCATGGTCTTAGCTCTACAGACATATACAGGATTTCACCGCTTTGGTGCAGAAGAATATTTAGGCCCGGTCATTGCATTAAGTATGACGCGCGAATTAGGACCGGTATTAAGCGGTCTGATGGTTACCGGCCGTGCAGGGTCAGCTATTGCTGCAGAAATTGGTACCATGGAAATCACTGAACAAATTGATGCCCTTAAAACACTTGGCATCAACCCTTATCAATATCTGGTAGTTCCACGACTTGTTGCCGGTGCACTTATTCTTCCATTTCTTTCTCTGTTTTGTACGTTTTTTGGCATAGCTGGTGGTTACATCATTGCTGTATATGCTCTTGATATGAACCCTGAACAATATATTCATGGCATTCGTGAGTATGTTGAATTACAAGATATTACTGGAGGGCTTAAAAAAGCCTGTGTTTTTGGTTTAATACTCACATGGATTGGAACTTATAAAGGATATACAACCAGCGGTGGCGCACGTGGTGTGGGTATTTCCACAACACAAAGCGTAGTACTTGGATCAATAATGATTTTAATAGCAAACTATTTTCTCACCGCCTTGTTATTTTAGAAAAATACATGATTAAACTGATTGATGTCCGTAAAAAATTTGATTCTAAATGGGTAAGTCAGGGTATTGATTTAGAAATACCTGAGAAAAAAATTACAGTGATTATCGGTAGATCTGGTGAAGGTAAATCAGTTTTACTCAAACAGATCATTGGGCTTATTAAACCTACGTCTGGCAAAATTATTGTAGATGATGTTGATATTACCAAGCTATCTGAACAAGGCCTCGAAGAAAACTTTAAAAAGTTTGGCTACGTCTTCCAATTCGCAGCACTTCTAGATTCATTAAATGTTTTTGAAAATATTGGCATTACATTACTAGAAGCTGGTTATTCGCCACAAGAAGTTATGCCCAGCGTAAAAGAAAAACTTGCACTTGTGCATTTACCAGAAGATACCTTATACAAATACCCTTCAGAACTTTCTGGTGGTATGAGAAAACGTGTTGGCTTGGCACGCACGCTTATCACGCATCCAAAATATATGCTCTATGACGAGCCAACTACAGGTCTTGACCCGATTACTGCACACGTTATTCACCAACTTATCTATGATGTTCATCAACAACAACAAGTTACATCCGTTGTTATTTCACACGATGTAACTATTTTTAAATATGCTGATTACGTTGCATTATTGCATAACGGGAAAATTAGATATTTTGGTGAAGCAAAAACTATCTGGGAATCTGACAATCCATATGTGTACCAGTTCATCCGCGGATTAACCGAAGGGCCAATACAAACAGAAATCGCGCACGCGCCAGAAGTTGTGTGAGACTAAACTCATCATTAGGATTATTATTTAACCCAGGGTAAAATACTTTGGATTTCCTCATCCCCTTGAACTTGGTTGTAAAGAACCTTTGCAAGACTTTCAAGACCATCTTTAGCATTTCCATTTTCAGGCCGCGGCCCCACTGTTACAACATTGTAATAATGCTCTAAGGCTTTTACTAAACTCATATGCTGATATTTGACATGTGGCTGAATACTGAGCGCCAGAATATTTTGTTTTTCACCTTCAACTACTTTTTGCTTTTTGAGCCACAATGCAGCTTGCGTGTAAGTATCAAGAGCCTTACCATTAGGAAGATCTTCTGGATCATCAAAAACCAATCGCGCTTGACCTAATGTTCCAGGCATTTTAGCCTGAGCAGCTGCAAACAGATGATTATAAAGATCTTTTTCTGTTGGCCAACTAAAGTCAAAATTCACGTCTTCTTTAACTAAACTATTATCTTTAAGAGCTTGTGCAATATTTTTTCTTAAGTCCTTGGTCGAGTCCTGAAGCACCGGATACGCCAACTGATATGATCCAAAGGCTTTACATACTGTTTCTATTATTTTTAGAGCTTGTTCATTATTCGCAAGACCAAAGCATTCTGCTATTTGTAGTATTGCGTAAGCTTCCATTACGTTTTTATTGGCTATCAATCCCCGCCTACTGGAATGAAGAACTACATCACCTTTATAACCGACAGGAATATCACCATAAATACGCGGAGCCCCAGATTCTTGCACAGCTGCCAACCAAAGTATAATATCTGGCATAAAATTATGAGGCCGTTTAACTTCATCAATATAACCTAATATGCTTAAATACTTAGTTAATTCATGCTCGGATGTAGAATCTTGATCTTTTTTTTGAGCCCAACGCCTTTGTGACATTTCAGGATTTGCAATAAATTCTTTTTCCCAAGCCGCTCGAAACCAAAGATTTTGTGTACATGCAACAATGTATGCTTTTGCATGTGCAACTGAAGGAAATCTGATTCCTTGAGCAACTTCAAGCAAACACTCTTCTTTCGCTTCATCCACATGATCAGAAAGCTGAGTAATATTAGAATTAGCTAAGTATTTAAGCATATTAGGTTATATTGATGAAGTTA
>CAZJQM010000118.1:0-2903 GCA_964548355.1 uncultured Pseudomonadota bacterium | reverse complement strand
ATCTAATCGATATTGATGAAACTGATAATTATCATAATTGATAACACCAAGCATGAATTGACTATGTACGTGTCCACGTTCTGCAGCCTTTAAATACCACCTTTCAGCCTCCCATTGCCTCTTTTGAACTCCATATCCTTTGTAATAATACCATCCAAGATCTGATTGTGCTTGAACATCACCTTGTTCGGCAGCTTTTTGCATCCAATTAAAAGCTGTTGTAAAGTTTTTTTCTACACCTTCTCCGAAAAAATACAATACACCTAGCACCCTTTGTGCTTGAGCATTATTTTGATTGGCAGCTTTTTGAGCACACTCAAAAGCTTTGTCATATTCTTTCAATTGATAAAAAGATTCAGCTACCCGCGCTTGCGCTTCAGCAACACCAGCTTCAGCCGCTTGTTCATAGAGTTCAAAGGCTTTTGCACGATCTTTGTGCACCCCGAGTCCATTTTCATACAATTTTCCCAACTCATACAGCGCTTTAGAATGCTTTTGCTCAGCTACTTTAGTTAATAATTCAACACCTTGCGGTATATTGTGTATCGCACCACCTTGATAAATATAAAGAACTGCTAGACTACAATGTGCATCTTGATTTCCATGCTCAACTGCCTTTTTAAACCAGTCTACTGCGCTCCATATATCTTTATCTACTCCACGACCTTCCAAATACATAGTGCCAACTTTGTTTTCCCCCCAATCAGAACCCCCTTGCGCAGATTTGAGATACCAACTAAATGCTTTTACTAAATCTTGTGGTACTCCATGGCCATTTTCATACATTAAACCCATTCGGTATTGAGCATACGTGTTGCCTTGATGAGCTGCTTTTGATGACCAGAAAAAGGCATCGTTGTCGCTTTCCGTAACACCTTGACCATGATAATAAAACCATCCAATCTGATTTTGAGAAAAATCATCACCTTGTAAAGCAGCTTTCATATACCAATCAAATGCAAGTTTTAAATCCTTGATCACGCCATCCCCATGTTCATAGCGCCACCCTAGTTCTCTTTGCGCTAGAACATATCCTGCTTGCGCTGCAAGATTTAAATGGTGCGCAGCCCTTTTTTTATCTTCAAGATTTCTACCTATCCTATAACGACTTGGTATGTGCCCTGCTTCCGCTGCCTTGAGATACCACTTAATCGCTTCATCAATATTCTGTTCAATCCCTTTACCCGTTTCATAGAAATAACCCAATGTATATTGAGCTTGGACGTCACCAGTCAGAGCCATCTTTTTACATTGAGTGAAATTAACCTGCTGTAATATTTGGTCAGAAAATTGTTCTGCTTGAACTGCGCTAACTACAATGCAACTGATGATGCAATATAAACGCAGAGTCTTTGATAAGAAAACCAAGAGTTCACCTCTCATTTTTAGATATTATCATTGCGGCATTATCAATATTCCAAAAATGGCACCACAAGTAAAATGCCAGAACCTGATTAACGCTTTATAAGTTTTTTGTTATAATCATCGCTACAAAACCATTATTTTAAGCAGAGAATTCCATGAGCAAAGATTATTACAGCATATTAGGCGTGTCTAAAACCGCCAGCCAAGAAGAGATTAAAGCAGCATACCGTAAGCTAGCTCTCAAGTATCATCCAGACCGCAATCCAGACAATAAAGAAGCCGAAGAAAAGTTTAAAGAAGCCGCACAGGCTTATGAAGTCCTTTCTGATGAGCAGAAAAGAAAACAATATGACCAATTTGGCCATGAAGGCTTTGAACGCATGGGATCTGGTGGTGGTGCACCGCATGACATGAACATGGAAGATATCTTTGAACATTTTGGCGATATTTTCGGTACCATGTTTGGTGGCGGAGCTCCGGGTGGCAGACGACGCAAAAAAACAGGCCCCGAACCAAAACGAGGCCATGATCTGTTTAAAGAAATAAATATTACGCTTAAAGAATCTTACTTAGGCACCAAAAAAGAGATTAGCTATTACCATTTCTTCACGTGTGAAACATGCCACGGCAAAGGTGCAAAATCTGGAACATCTATTGAACAATGTCCAACCTGTAAAGGCGCTGGACAAGTTACGGTACAACAAGGCTTCTTTGCCTTTGCACAAACATGTGGCACATGTGACGGTGAAGGATTTATTATCAAGTCGCCTTGCCCGACATGCTCAGGCCATTCTCGCATTCAAAAGATTGATAAGTTTACGTTCACTATCCCTAAGGGCATTCAAGATGGCACCGAACTACGCATTCCTGATAAGGGTGATGCTGGTGTCTATGGTGGGCCTTCAGGATCTCTGTACGTTAAGATTAACGTAGCACCCGACAAACATTTCAGCCGTGTTAATGATGACCTACAATGCAATGTTATGCTTACCTATCCACAATTGGTATTAGGCAGCCAACTAGAAATAGAGTCTATAGATGGCACCAAGGAGTTGATTAAGATTCCTAAAGGTTGCCCGGTTGATGAAAAGATTATTATTCCTGGAAAAGGTTTTGAAAATCTAAGAACTAAGAGCCGTGGTAATTTAGTAGTGATTACTAAATGCCATATCCCTAAAAAGCTTTCAGTACAAACAAAAGAAGCCCTGACAAAATATTCAGAGCTTCTTGGAACTTCTATTGATGAGAAAGATGGATTTTTAAGCGGATTGTTTAAGAAATTTTTGGGGTAAGTTTCTGTAAAGCTTATGAAGACCACGTAATGTCCCTGGCAAGAAAGCTACTAGTAGGGCCACCGGCATAACAAATCCTCTTTTATAGTCTCCCAAACGTCTTTGATAAGATTCATGTTCGCGCCCTGCATCCGCAGCCATCGACTCTTGATCAATAGATAAGAAGCGATCCGCACGAACACCGCGTGGCAAGCTTGCGGGTGAAAAAGCATACGTTTGAGTTGAATAATTGAGCTGTGGCCAATG
>CAZJQM010000117.1:0-2983 GCA_964548355.1 uncultured Pseudomonadota bacterium | reverse complement strand
TTAAAAAAAAAAAAATAGTTTTGCACAAAATATTAGTGGTTCATTTAAAGTTTATAAAGTTATTGTTAACGTATCAGAAAAATTTTCTAAAGAAAAAGTAGATACACTCAAAGCATACGGTACAGAAGTTGTAGTATGCCCCGCTGTACCTAATTTAGAAGATCCACGTAGTTACCACAGCAAGGCTGTTGAAATTCATCGCACTACACCAAATTCAATCATGCTTAATCAGTATTTTAATCCAACCAATGCACTTGCTCATTATTATTCGCTAGGCCCTGAAATCTGGCAGCAAACAAATGGTACCATTACCCATTTCTTTGCTTCAGCTGGTACGTGTGGCCACAGCAACGGTGCAGGTAAATATTTAAAAGAGCAAAACCCTAACGTCAAAGTTATTCCTGTGGATGCTAAAAACTCTTGGTACGCAACTAAAGGATCACCAAAGCCGTATAAATTAGAAGGCATTGGTATCGATTTTGATGCGCCATTACTTAACAAAAATATTGTTGATGAATTTTCTTTGGTCACCGACGATCAAGCAATCGCCATGCTCAAAACACTTGCACGCAAACATGGCCTTTTAGTTGGGCCAAGCAGCGGTGCTGTTGTGTATGGCGCTGTTGAATATTCAAAACGTCTTACAAAAAATGATGTTCTTGTTATGGTTCTTGGCGATTCAGGACGTGCATATCTTACCAAAGGTTTTTATGCAGACGACAGTATTCCAGCTGCTCAAGGATATGCAAAAAAATCTGTTGATGAACTGCTGGTTAAATAGAATTTTTTGATTTACTGAGCCAGTGTAACAAACTGACCTTGTGGGACTGGCGGTAGAATATCGGTAATGCGTTGATCGAGCAGCAAGCTTTCACCTACACGCAAGGTATGGAAAAACTTTTCAGGTAATTGTTCTTTGTGCGCTTCCCACCATTGTGAAATACGTTCAAGTGGTAAAGCAAATTCATCGTAACCAAAATTATAAGTTCCCCAATGCATAGGAATAAAGTGTCGAGCATTAAGATCTAAAAATGCTTGTCCTGCTTGCTCTGCATTCATATGCGTATTTTTTAACCATTCATGGGGCTCACATGGGCCAATAGGCATAAATGCACCATCAATGGCAGGGAAAGTCTGTGCAATTTCTTTAAAGTGACTGTCATAAGCAGTGTCGCCTGCAAAATACAATGTATAACCATCACATTCGATCATCCAACTACCCCACAAACTTTTGTTGCGGTCAAACAATCCTCGTTGTGACCAATGATATGCAGGCAAAAAAGTAAAACGCATACGCGTTGTAACATTTTTAAGCACAGAAGCATCAAAACGATTGATATTAACGTATTGCTGTTCACCCCAGGTGCACGAATAGACACGACGGATATTGCGCTTTTGGAACCATTGTTGATCACCAGCAGGAACCAAAATTTGGCAATCAGGAGACAATTCAAACAAACGCTGCAAAGTTTTGCTATCCATATGATCCCAATGGTTATGGGAAATAATAATAGCATCAATGCGCGGTAATTTTTCTATGCTGAGCGCTGGAGCAGTAATTCTTCTAAAAAAAGGAGATACATTACCAAAAATAGGATCGGTTAGAATATTTGCGCCATTTATTTGGATTAAAAAAGTTGAATGTCCAATCCAGGTAATACGTGGTTGCATTGAAATTTTTGGTATTGATGTAGGAACCATCCATTGATGTGGTTCTATTAACGATTCTTTTTTTGGGTGAAAGAGTGAACGCAACAATATTCGTACCGTATGGTACATAAAACCATGGGAAGGTTCGCCTTCATAATTATAAAAGCGTCCATTCTTTTGATGAGGTTTTCTTATTTTAATATTGATGGACATAAACTAACTAGACACCTAAAAGAAACCCCCATCCTGACAGAACGTCATGGATAGGGGAAATGGAGGTTATCAAACGTAAATTAAGTGCTTTCACTTGTCCTCAAAACTACACCAAGATTTTGCAAAAATCAATGATTCTGAGCATGTTCAAAAACATTTCTATATGCATCAACCATGCCCAATAAATTAAATTTGTCCTTCAACATTTTATGCCCCTCATTACCTATATGCAATCTTGCATGATTATCTGCACAACATGCGATCAGTTGTTCAGTGAGTGATGTAACAGTTGGAAAAGCTACAAATCCCGTCTTATTATGTTCAATCACTTCATGTTTTCTATCAGATGTTGTAACAACACATGGCAGCTTAAAACATAATGCTTCTAAAAGTGCAATTGATAATCCTTCTTGCTGCGAAGAAAGAACAAAACAATCAAACAATGGATAATAACTGTACGCAGATTTACCGATAACAAATATAACCACATGATCAATGCCAAGTTCTTGCGCTCTTGCTCGCAATTGTTGTTCTTGAGGCTCTAAACCAAGGAGTACCAAAGGCGCTTGATTATAACGCGCATGTACCTGTGCAAAACTTTCAAGAAGTAACCCATAATTTTTGCGAGGAATAAAACGCCCTACCGATCCAAATACAATATGCTCAGGATTCAAGCCAAGATCGGCACGAGTAATCACTGACTCCTTACTACGTTTAACAATTGCTTGATCATCGATACCATTAGGAATAACAGTAATCAATGACTCATCAATCCAACCCTTATCAATCAAGGACTTTTTTACACCTTCAGAAACAGCAATAATATGATGTGCTAATCCAAATGTTGGTTTATCAAGCATATTTCTTATTTTTCCGTCCAGATCAACACCTAAATGAACAGCGCTGACCAACGGAATATTATTAAGTCGTGCAACAATACGCGCAGCAAAGTTTGCCGCCCATAATGCTGAGTGAATCAGATCCGGTTTGAGATTGGTGATCGTTGAATACAAACGCCAAATAAATACTGGATCGTACATGCACAGCAACCCTTTAACATGATATACATTAATCCCTAAAGATTTTAATCGCTGCACATTGGGACCATCATGAAAAAAAA
>CAZJQM010000116.1:0-2993 GCA_964548355.1 uncultured Pseudomonadota bacterium | reverse complement strand
CTCTATAAAAAGCACCAAACATCTAAAGCAGCTATCACCTTTATTACTTCTCACACTGATTCTGCTGAATCATATGGCCGTGTCATTGAAAAAGATGGCAAGTATATGATTATAGAAAAAGCTGAATTAACTGCTGAACATGAAGAAACATGCTGCATCAATGCAGGCATTTACCTTATTCGCAGAGACTTTTTAGACACCTATATCAATACGCTTGAAAAGAATAACACTAAACAAGAATTCTATCTTACTGATTTAGTTAAAATTGCAGGTGACAATGGCCTGGTAGTTCAAACTCTGCAAGCGCCATTTGATACCATACGCGGCGTTAACAACTTCAAAGAATTGTGGGCCGTTGAACATATCAAAAGATCAGAACTGATCGAATATTGGATGATGCACGGTGTAAGATTTAAAACGCCTCAAAACACACTTATTGACCTCAATGTTTCGATAGGCTCAGGAACAGAAATAGGTTCTGGTGTTCAATTGCGTCATGGCACACAGATTGGTACTGATTGCACCATCGGTGATTATTCTATTATCGAACAAACTAAAATTGCTGATCACTCTATTATCCAACCATTTACGCTTATTACTGAATCTCAAGTTGATACAGGAGCTGAAGTTGGGCCATTTGCTCATATACGCAACCATGCAATCATTGGTTCACAAGCAACTATTGGCAACTTTGTTGAAATCAAAAAGAGTATCATTGGCGCACATACCAAAGCAAAACATTTGAGCTATTTAGGTGATGCCCACATCGGCCAAAACGTTAATATCGGTGCAGGTACCATTACCTGCAATCATAATGGGGTTAAGAAAAATCCAACGATTATTAACGATGGCGCTTATATCGGCAGTAATAATAGCTTAGTAGCTCCGGTTACCATCGGCAAAAATGCCTACACAGCAGCCGGTTCAACCATCACCGAAGACGTACCAGCAGATGCACTAGCAATCGCGCGCTCAAAGCAAGTCAACAAAGAAGGCTATGCTTTTAAACTGCGTTCAAAAGGTACTGCATCATTGGCACATGAAACATCGCAAGCTAATAACGTATTGCCATTTGTTGCTGCAGTTAAAATTGGTGGCGAGTAAATCATTGACCATAAAAGGCAGAGTATCAAATGATCAAGTTTATACATACTGCTGATATCCATTTCGGCATGGAAAACTATGGCAAGATAGATCCCAAAACTGGCATCCATTCACGTTTGCTTGATTTCAATAAAGCCTTGAACTACTGCATTGATATTGGCATTGAACAAAAAGTAGATTTCTTTCTTTTCTGCGGGGACGCCTACAAAACAGCAAATCCTAGCCCTACTCAACAACGTTTATTGATGCGTTCACTGATTCGACTGCATCATGCTGGCATACCTATCGTCATCATTGTGGGCAATCACGATAACCCGTTAAGCTTTGGCAAAGCCCATGCATTAGACATTTTTGCTGATATACCGGTAGATGGTTTTCACGTTATTGCAAAGCCAACGTCACTATCATTGGAAACTAATAATGGAAAAGTAAATATCGTAGGCATACCCTGGCCTACACGTGGGACAGTAGCATTAAGCGCAATCCATGCGCATAAATCTGCAACTGATATTACCGAATATTTAAGCCAAGCTATCAGCAGCATCATTCGCCATTATGGGGAAAAGTTAGATCCAACCATTCCTGCAGTGCTCGCAGGACATTTAACAGTCAGCTCTGGCATTTTTTCAGGCTCCGAAAAGCGTGCAATTTTTGGTAATGATCCTATTTTTTTACCGTCACAATTGGCTATCCCGCCATATGATTACGTAGCGCTGGGCCATCTCCATCGCCATCAAAATCTTACGCATGGAAATAGTGCACCTATCGTATATGCAGGATCCATCGAACGCGTTGATTTTGGCGAACGCAAAGAAGATAAAGGATTTTGTTTAGTAACAATCCACGAAAAATCAAACGTTTCATACGAGTTCATTACAACACCTATGCGCCCATTTATACAAATCGAAACAGAGTTAGATACTGAACGCGCACACACTGATCAGCTCATTCAAGAAATTCAGAAGCATAATATTCATGATGCGATTGTTAAAATCGTATACCATGTACCACCAGGCAAAAAAGATCGCGTTGATTTACACGCCGTAGAACGTGCGTGTGCTGCTGCATTAGATGTAGTTGGCATATTCCCTATACACACACAGGAAAAAAGAGAACGTCGCACCAATATGAATATTGATATGGACTTATCTGCATTGCTTGATACTTATTTCAGTTCAAAAGCTGAACACAATAATCGCAAAGATATTCTTATTCGAAAAACGTTAGAATTGGAGATCGAACAAAACGATCAAGAGAATGAAAATAATCAATCTCTTTAAGGAGCCTGTCCCGGCGTAGTTTAAAGCTTCTTTGAGTTTTACTTCGCAGTAAAAACGTAGACGGAAAGAAACTGAAGCTGCGCAAGAAATCGCAGATAAATAAATCAAAAGTATAAAATAGATGCAGAGTTTAACAAGCTGGTTTTATATTCTTGCAGCAACTTATCAAATTTCGGGCGACGCAAAATATCAACAATTTCACGATACCGTGATTCAAGTGGAACAAGCGTTGCATCACGCTTAGTGTAAATACGAAAAAATTCATACCCATCAGAAATGGCTTGTGGTTTACTGATTTCGCCCATTTTGAGCTTAGTAATAAACTTTTTATTTTCTGCCAACGCAGATTCTTCAACTTCAGGTAATCGATACCAGCTGAGATTCAATCCTTTGCCAGTCCTTACAAATTCATCAGCCTGTTGTTTGGTACATTGTGCTGAAGCTTTTTCAATTGTATAAACTGCAGGAAGAACCACTGGATGCTCATCGTAATATGCTTGTACTTCTTTTTCAGGAATAATAAGCGCCATACGAATTTTGCTTTCCACCATTTGATTCGCTGCATGCATGATACCTAATTGACGACGGCCATCTTCATACGTATAGCCA